>CAYXRK010000009.1:0-20776 GCA_964467615.1 uncultured Nitrospirales bacterium
CGAAACATAGCAGAAAACGAATAGATGCGCAATTATTTATGTCGTCGTGTATAGACAAGGCGAAACGCGCGCCTCAAGAAAAATGCCGCCTTGCGCTACGAATCGCTTTCGATGCTCACAAACGGCGACCCCAACAAACCGCAGGCCTCAAAGCTTCGAGGTGCTCCCAACGCGCCCTCATAGTCACTCCGCGTGAATGAAGTCTGGTTCCGCCCGCCTTGCGCGAAGTGCGGCCCAAGAAAGTTTCGCAGCGTGTTCGCCACCTCTATCTCTAGGAGTACGCGGCCCCGTTTCCACCATTTGGTGAGTTCGCAGCGATACGGCCTACGCCATATCTCGCCCGCAGCGCTGCCGTTCACCCGCACGCTCGCCGCCCCGACAAGCCCAGACATATTCAGCATGACGCGTTCCCCAGGTCGAAATGCCTCCGCTTCCGTCTCGGCGACATATAAGACCGACCCGAAGTAAAACGGCATGCCATGCTCAGGCCACGCCCCGACCGCTATCGGGCCCGAATCGAACTCCATCACAAACCGCGCGTTGTCGTCGGTCGCGACACGGAATTCTCCGCGGACCCACGGCGACTCGAAGGCCCACGCGTCGTTGTATTCGCCTTCGATCGCCAACGTGTTCGTGCCCAGCAACAGTCGGGGAAGATTGACCGGCATCATGCACCGATCCAGCACGCGTTCCTTGACGTTTAAGTACAACTCTTCGCCGTTCAAGAACACGCCCGCATCCTTAGGCAGTTCGATGACCGCCTGACAGGCCTCCGTCCACGGGATGATCGGCGAAATCTCGAACGGCCATTCCGAACGAAGCCACACCGGTCCCTTCGCCCGCCGAATTCGCTTGTATAAATATTCGCGTGCGGAGGCGACAGTCATGGGCGCCCCGGTTTCGTCGATGCGGCAGCAATCGAGCCGCAACACGTTTGCCGCCGCCCGTCGCCCGCGCCAGTCCAACGCGATTTGGTGCGTTTCACGAAACGTCCTTGCCACCGGCACATTGACCGGAGTCTTCGCCGGAATGAATACGTGGATCTCCGGCACGCCGGGAACCAGCGTCCGCGTCGCCGTGAAAACTTCGTCTGCGTTCAACCACCATTCCGGAGTCATCGCCCCACTGGCCACGTCCCAACGTTCCGCGACACATGCGCTCACACCCGTGCATTCAATACGCGCTTCTATCGTGGTCTCGCCCGTGTTGAGGACAGCGACGATTCTGCGGTCCTCCCACGCGCGCTCCGTCACGAGAATCGTCTCGGCCAATTCCGGAGGATCCGTTACGACCTTGACCGACGCCAACCCCCACGCCCGAAGCTGCCCAATCACCGCGCCGTATTCGAAATGATCGATGCCATCGATCAGCCGCACGGCGTATTCATCGAAGAAATCTCTCGCGGCAGTCGCAGCGCTTCCATCAACGAGGATCGGTGCTGACCCAACGCACGCGATGCGCCCTCCACCCGTGGCGAAATCTTGAAGCACCTGCAACGTGTCGGACTTGATATCAACGCTCGGCGGTACGACGACCGCGCCGTAGCAGACCTTCCCGACGCGCAATGTCCTTCCCTCGGCGAACGCGTGTTTCGTAAGGATGCCCTCATCGCCATAGTCGTGGTCGAATTGTTCCCGCAACAGCGCCGCGCTGAGCAATGCAAAGTGACGCGCCAGCAACTCCGGCACGGACATCCCACCTACGACCTCCTTGTCCGACATCGCGCCAGTCGTCGCCTGAAGACTCGACAACGGGTGCAAGAGTAGAACCGGACACGCGCGATAACCCCGCGAGAGCAACCACGATGCCCGGGCCGCGGCCTCGATCAGTCCTCCCGAAAACTTCCAATGAGGCTGATGCGGGCCAATCGCCGGGACATTCTCAATCTTTCGATCTCCGCGCAGACTGTGCGGTGCGCCGTCCCAAACGACGCCCGCCGCGCCGAGCATCGAACATTCCACCGAATCACGAAAGGTCTGCTCGACGCTCACGCGCGGCCCGCCGTGACGGTAGAGCGATGCGAGCGGGCCCCCTCCGCCTAGTTGGTTGAGCGCCGAGGCCGCCTCCTTCACGTTCACTCGTCGTCCCTGTCGCGCCCTGAAGACGGCCGGACTCGCGCCCGAAATCTCGATGCATACAGTAGTCCCGCCGCCATGTTCCACGATAGGCGCGCCCGTCTCGCGAATCGTGTCAACGAGTACTCTGTCCCCGCAAGACTCCACCGCGAAACCCACCTTGTGACGAGCACACCACGTCCTTAGCGGGAGTACCGCGCCCTCGCGTAACATCTCCGCGACGAGCGCCCAGTAGTCCGATCTCACGCGTCTGTGATCTGGAGTCTCGACGAGCAGCGAGGGCAAGTACGGGAGCAAGTCGTAGCCGCGTGTCTCACGAAAAAAGACCGGCAGATCGGGATCCCATGCAATGCGGCCTGTGTCCGAAGGCAGAGATATCCCCGTCACGTAGAACCCCGACACCGTCGCCAGCATCCGCTTCAGGCGTTTCGAGTACCGCTCGAACGTCGCGTCAATAAAGTGCGCCGCGGCCTCCGAATTGAGACAGTTGAACGACCTCGCGTCTCGTCCGGCCCGGAACGCCAACACCTTCGTCCCGATAAAGTCCTCGGCGCGCGTGTCGAACAGTATCGGAAAATAGCGCGGTGCGGGGAACTCCCACCCGGTGGCGTCCGACATGAATGCCGCAACGTACTCCGACGCGAAATCCGGGCCCACGTGCTCCCGGGCGATCGTGAAGCGCACCGGTTCCAAAAACGTCGCACCATATTCGAGCGGAGCACGTGTCCCCGCACCGGTCGCGGGCCACGCGTATTCCGCGTGCAGCCACACCGATACACTCCGTTTTTTGGCCCGCTTCAATACCGCGGCAAGCGCCTCGAACCATGCGTCGGACAAATATGCGTCGCGCGGAAGTCCCTCCGACGCGCGAATCAACACGTGCCCGATGCCGCCATCGGCGAACGCGTTCAACTGCGCGACAAGCGCGGCCTCGTCTAGCGCGTCATTCCAGCGCCATACGATGCGTGGCCCAAACGATTCCGGTGGCCGCGCGAATGTCTTCCGATCGCTCTTGAGGCTCATGCTTCACAACGTGACGAATAAAAAGGGCAAGCAAGAGTACACGTTCGAGTTAGGAAGGCAAAACGGCGGATCGTCAAACACTCGCGACGACGAACTCGCCGTCCTCATTCTTTCGACGCGGTAGAGGCCGCGTCACTGCCTGCGTCCCGCGCGTTGGCGTGTTCGCCGTTAACGCCATCCTCACTAGCGCTTCCGCCTTGGGGCGTGTCGGCCCAGCGATCGTCGCGCACGCCGTAGATTCTGCCGAGCTCCTCGAGTTGCCGCATCACGCGTTCGGGCACATTCTTCGTGCGGTGGGCTATCCTTCGCGCCGGCGCCCCCGCCCAAATCTCATAGTCGCCGATGTTCTTCGTCACAATCGCCCCGTGGCTAACTACCGCCCCGTTCCCAATCGTGACGCCGGGCCCGATGTACACGCCCGACCCAATCAGGCATTCCTCTCCAATGATAATCGGCTCGGCAATGTACGGCGTATACCGCCAGTGCTTGTCCGTGCCGTGGACCACGTGGTTCGTGTCCCGAATGACCGTGTTCTCCGCAATGCCGGTAAACGTCCCAATCTGAATCAGAGTCGTTGCTTCCATAATGACGTTGTAACTCGCGCCCGTACGGTCCGCGAACAGAATCTTGGCCCCCTTGCTCGCGCGCAGGACGACGTTGTTGCGAAACCGGCAATCGTCCCCGACTTCGACGTGCCCATCGATCTCCATGTATTGGCCGGAGAAACGGAAACGCTTTCCCTTCTTAGCAAACTGCCGGCCATATTTCCACTGCCGCCATTCACGGTCAATCGCGCCCATTCAACAGTCCTTCGTGTTTCCCTAGCCGGAATCATAGCAACTATCGGCCAAACAGGGGCCGGTGTCGCCGGATGTCCCGGACAACTCGGTTTCTTAGAATAGGGGGGTTGACAACCGGACAGGGGTGTGTCATTATGCGCCGAGTGAATATTTGTTCAGTTACATGGAAGGAGAATTGGCCGTGGCGACGCAGAGACTTGAGATGAAGACCAAGGCGCTTGAAATCGCGATAAATCAATTGGAAAAGCAGTACGGAAAAGGGACGTTGCTCCGACTGGGCGACGAATCCTTTACGAACAATCTCCGCGTGATATCGACGGGAAGCATTTCACTGGACATTGCCACGGGTGTCGGGGGAGTGCCGCGGGGCCGCGTCGTGGAAATCTTCGGACCGGAGTCCTCAGGAAAGACCACGCTGGCGCTTCACGTAGTGGCGAATGCGCAGCGCGAAGGGGGAATAGCGTGTTTTATCGACGCGGAACACGCCCTGGATCCCGGATTTTCCGCGAAGATCGGCGTGGATGTGGACAATTTGCTCATATCGCAGCCGGACTACGCCGAACAGGCCCTCGAAATTTGCGAAACACTCGTGCGCAGCAATGCGGTGGACGTCGTCGTTATCGACTCCGTTGCGGCGTTGGTCCCCAAGGCCGAAGTCGAAGGCGAAATGGGCGACGTCCATATGGGGCTCACCGCTCGCCTGATGTCGCAAGCGCTCAGAAAGCTGACCGCCGCCATAAGCCGCTCGAACACATCGGTCATCTTTATCAACCAAATTCGCGACAAGATTGGCGTCATGTTCGGCAGTCCGGAGACGACCCCCGGTGGCCGCGCGCTCAAATTTTATTCGTCCATGCGGTTCGATGTGCGCAGGATATCGGCGATTAAAGAACGTGAAGAGAACGTCGGCAGCCGGGTACGCGTCAAGGTCGTGAAGAACAAGGTCAGTCCGCCGTTTCGTCAGGCGGAGTTCGATATTATGTTTAATGAAGGCATATCATACGAGGGCGACGTGCTCGATCTCGCACTGGAAGACAAGTCGATGCAAAAGAGCGGCGCGTGGTTCTCGCTCGACGGCGAGAACCTTGGACAGGGCCGCGAGAACACGCGTCAGTTTCTGCGCGAGAACCCCGCGATCACCGCGAAACTCCGCGATCGAGTGCTCAAGAACAAGGGTATCCACTGGTCCGTTGACGCCGACGAAGCGCAAGGCGAAGCGAAAGCCGCGTCCGACCAATAAGGGCCACTCCGCCCAACCGGCCTCCCGCGCGGGCCGTGGCGGCCGGTTGGGCCTCCTCGTTCTGCTGCTTGTTACCGTTTCATTCGCGGCGGGCGCCTTGTTTCTGCGGTCCAGGCTCGATGATTTTCGCGGCCGTTTCGAAGCCGCCCTCGAGAAGCAGACGGGCGCTTCGCTCCATCTCGGTCCCATCACGGTAAATGGTCTGCGCGGACTGCGGGCCGAAGGCTGCCAAATCGAGATCACCACGCGGCACGGCCCGAGCATGCGTGTTGCCGCGCCGGTAGCGTACGCGTTTTTGGACTTGCAGGAACTGCTGCGGGGGCGCGTTTCGATTCGAGAGTTGGTCGTCGACGACGCCGAGTTCGTGATCGAGCGGCCGGCCGACGCCCCGTGGTACGACCCGGAAGGCTTCTCGCTCGAGGATGAACTGAAACTCCCCGACTCCGCGGAATTTAGAATCAGCGGCGATCGCGGTTCGCTTTTCGTAAAAAATGTGGTGCGCGGAACGAACGCGACCATCGCCAACATGCACTTCGACATCGCCCGATTGCGCCGTGCCCGGGACGCCCACGCATACGTTGACGGGTTCGTCGACGGAAATGCCGAGAAATCCATCCAGGTGAATCTGAGGTTCGCTTCACTTGACGACTTCGAAATTCGTGCGCAAAACCATTCGCTGACGGCGGAGGACGTAAACGTTTTTCTGCCGGCGGATCGCCAATTCGTCACGGCGGGAAAAGCATCACCAACGCTTTGGATAGATGGCCGTCCGAACGGGACCGTGATGATGAGTATGGACAGCCGGATTGAAGGGTTGACCTTGCGCGATCAACCCGACTTTATGGCGCCTGCCACCGGCGATCTGGTCCTCAGCGCGGCCTACGATTGGAAGAAACGGGTCTTGGCCATCACGAGCGCGAAAGCCGAGACCCCCGACCTGGCGGGCGCGCTCGAAGGGACGATCTATTTCGGTTCCGACTATCCGGAATTTGATCTCCGGCTTGTCGCGTCCCGGTTGCCATTGGTCGATCTGTTCGACTACGCCTTCGATACAAACTTAAACGAGTACGGCGAAACCGACATATCCCTGGGCCAGCCGCAAGAACTTGTCCTCGGCTTGGCCGGGACGTCCGACGCGCCGCGTTTCGCGGCGGTCGCCAAGGCGGGATCGGGTCTCGTGAAGTTCCGGCCCTTCAATCCGGACTATCCAATAGTCGACCTCAACCTCGGCGAGGTCGAAGCGCTGTGGAATTCTCAGACCGATTCGATTTCGGCCCGCCTCTCGATCGTCAATGGAGACGCCGTGGACGGGTTCAGCGGCTTGACCTTTAGCAGTATCGCGGCGGGGATAGAAGTCGAAGGGGATACGCTTCGGTTTTCGACCCCGCTGAATGCACAGGTCCGAGGTCAACGCGCCGTCGCGTCGGGCGAGTACAACTTCGAAACGCGGGCAGGGTCGTTTACCGTGGACGGAACGATCAACACGCTTGAAGATACCAAGCTCGCGTCATTGTTCGACAAGACTACGCTCGGCGGGGCCGCTTCGGTGTCGGCCGAGATCGCGTTGTCCGGCGACACCGCTGTGGTGCGCGGGGACCTCGACGCGACGCAATCGGCCATCGATTTTGATTGGTGGTTTTCGAAGGCCGCTGGAATTGGCGCGAAGGCGGCTTTCGAGGCGAAGTGCGTGCAGGGCACGTCCATCGAGCTGGCGCTGACCGGCGTCGATCTCGCGTCCACCGCTTTGTCGGCCACGCTGTCCGCCATCCCCAGCAACGACCGGAAGAGCGGTTGGCGGTTGACGCACGTCACCGCCGAGTCTCAACACATCGACCCCACCGGGCTGGGTATGTGCCTACAAGTCCCCTATCGCATCACCGGCAAACCGGGAACGGCGGGCCACTTCGAGTGGATCGCCGACGAAGCCGAAAGCGGTCACTCGTCGCATACGCTGTCCGCGCGGTTCGAGGAACTGGTCTTGGATCCGGAGGTACCGGATGAGACGAGCCGCGGCGTTTGCAGGGACATCGACCTCGCTGCAACGTTTGAAGACGGGGTGGAACGCCGCCGTCACGTCGATATTCGCGCGAGCGAGTTGTCGGTCCCGCCATTCGGCAACAACTGGATATTGCCTCTACGTCCCGACGATGCCCCTCCAGACGGTTCATGGACGTATGACGTTGCAGTGCAAAAACTGGACGCCGCGCCTTGGATCGCGACCGACTTTTCCGCGACGGCGTTCGTGACTCCGCGCAGTTCGGGTTTTGAGCGATTCGAAGGCGACGTGGAAGGCGGGACCATTTCGGGCCGCTACGAAAGCGTGAAGGAGGAAAATTCGTACACGTTCGAAGGCAAGTGGAACAACGTGCCTGCCCGCTATTTGCTTCAACATCTTCACTACCCCGACGTGCTCTCGGGAAGAATGACGGGAACGGCGAAGTATTCGCTGGATCGCGACAATCCCGGCACGCTGCAAGGCGAAGGCAGTTTCGATATTAACAACGGCCAGTTCAGCGCTGATTTTCTGTATTCCGTGCTCGAAGGAAAGATGGAGAACGAGTTGGCTTCGCTGCCTCCGTCGCTCCGGTTTCAGCGGTTTCACGCGGACGTACGGATGAACGGTGATCGGATCGAAACGCCAAATCTCGACCTCACCGCGGAAGGTATCAAACTCCACGGAGGAGGCTACTTCATTCGAGAGGGCGACATGGACTACACCATTCACGTCGGTGTTACGCCCCAGACCGCCCAGCAGATGCCGATGTTTCTCGAATACTTCAACGTGCAGGGACACCGGCTTGCCCAGCAGGACATCGAATTGGCGTTCCAGGTGGATGGTCCGACGTTTAACCCGCGCGGACAGCTTGCGGGAATGCCGCCCGCAAGTGTAACTTTATTGAGCGGCGCGCTGGAAATCACCACGGACGCGATCAAAATCATTGACTTGCCCCGTCGAATATTGCTTGATCTTTTGAAAACCGGCGGGGGAATCGTCGGCGTTTCGCGAGAGCGTTAGAGATCCGTTGGGGGCCCGAGACTAGGGTCCGCCAAGCGCGGGACTCGAGTGAACACTGGGGGGGCGTTCTGGCACTATGGATATCAAGATTGGCAAGAGCGCGCGAGTCTGCGTTGCGTGCGAGTGCGATTTCGTCCACGACGAGTTGATCCATTCGGCGCTCCGTATGCAGGACGGGGAATTCAAACGATCGGATTACTGCGCGAACTGCTGGACTCCGGTCGGATCCCAATCCGCGTACTCTTCCTGGGAACTCAATTATTACGATCCCAACGTGGCCGAGCAGGCCCCGGCTGAGTCGTTTTCTCCGCTTCGCAAGTTGTTCTACGATTCAGTCGAATCCGAAAATCGCGGCGCGCTCGCCGTCGCTTTTCTGGCGGCGCAGCTCTTGAGGCGGCAGAAAGTTTTCCGACTCATTAAGGAAACCGAAGACACGGAAACCGGATTGACATTGATACTCTTCAACGATCGGATCGGCAATCGGCTCATCGAGGTCCGCGATCCGAGTCTGGGCCATGCGGAGCTTGATGCAGGCAGACTGGTCCTTATCGAGGAACTGAACCGGCTGGAGGACCCCGAATGCCCCGCCGAAGAAACGGCCGGCGCGTCGGGCGCCACGGAGCACGATGTCGAGCAACAACCCGAAACCGCGAAAGCCTAAATCCCCGCTGTCGCAGGAAAAGTATTCGGCCGAGCTAACGTCCGGCCAATTGGTCGTAGGTACGTCGGTCCTTCTTCTCGCGCTGCTTGTGGCGTTCATGTTCGGCGTGCTGGTCGGTCGGTTCCAGCCAACAAACGGCGACAAAGCATTCGCAGCCGCCAATCCGCAGGGCACGGGAATCCGGGATACCCCTCCGGAACAAATCGCCGCCGCGGAGCGTGGCCCCGTCACCATCGACCTGCCGCGGCCGCGCGACATGGCGCCGGTGTCTTCCGCCGATTCGGGCGAAGGCAGGCAGACTAGCCCTCGGCTCGATGCGCTCGACGCCGCACCGAGTGAATCGCCAACGCCGGCCACAACGGCGCCAGGACCCGACGAACGGGCCCCGAACGATCTTCCGCTGGCCGATCCGGGAGCATCGTCGAAACCCAACGAAGCCGTTTCGCAAGGCGAAGTACCAACCGCCAATGCCCAGACAGCGCCGACTTCGCTCGAAGATATCGAGCCGCCCCCGCCGTCGCGAAATCCCGGAGATCCGCAGGACACCGCTCAGCCAAATCGCGACGCGACGCCTACGGTGCCTACGTCGGAAACGCCAACGCAAATTACAGCGCCACGCGCCGCCGCCGGTAATTTCACCGTACGGATCGCCGCGTTCGGTCAGCGCCCAAATGCCGAGCGAGCAAAAGCCGCGCTGGAACGAGCTACGTCCGGAAAGTTCCCTGGCGAGATAGTCGATTCACCTACGGGCAGACTTGTCTACCTTTTCGCTGGACGGTATCCTGGCCGCGCGGATGCTGAAGAAGCGCGCAAAGAGTTGAGGGACACGTACAAATACACCGATTGTTATGTAGAAGAACGGTCTCGAAGTTAGAAGGATCGTCGCCTCACGAATGATTAGACCCTACCTCCCGCTATGAAAGTTTCCGTGATTGGGCCGGGTGCGCTCGGATGTTTGTTCGCTGCCCGGTTGGCCCACGCCGGGGTCAAGGTCACACTAGTCGATCATCGCGCCGATCGCGTTGCGCGGCTGGCCCGCTCTGGGGTCTCGCTCGAAATTCGCGAGGGAAGTATCTCCGCCAAACCTGCCGTCTCGATCCAAGTTCCCGCTCGTCAGGACTTCCACATCGTGTGCGTAAAATCGCGTTCGACGGGGGCTCTAAAGCTGACGAAAGGGGCGTGTGTCTTGACCCTGCAAAGCGGGCTAGGCAACGTTGAGACGTTATGCACTATGGTCGGAAGCGCGAACGTGTTGGCGGGCGCGACCCAGGAAGGCGCGACCTGGCTGGCCGAAGGCCGCGTGCGCCACAGCATTTCAGGAATGACAACATTCGGATCGTGGACGACGTGCGAAACCAACTGCGTTGAAAAAGCATTCTCGGAAGCGGGGATCGCATACCAATTGACGGACTCTCCGGGGAGAGTTTTGTGGGAGAATGTCGCCGTTCTCGCGGGGATAGGCCCGCTCACTGCCCTGCTCGGCATTGAAAATGGCCGCTTGGTCGAAATCGGAGACATCCGCCAGTTGCTTCGCGATCTTGTGGTCGAAGCCGCCAAAGTTGCCACGACCGAAGGCTACAGATTCGAATACAGCCTGGTCGAGCGCGCCGAAGAAATCTGCCGCCGGACCGCGCCGGCTCTCTCTCCGATGCTGCAAGACGTGCGCGCGGACCGACTGACCGAGGTCGAGCAGATTAGCGGAGAAATATTGCGCCGGGCCGAGCTCGCGTCGTTGCCGGTGCCAAGGACCCGCGTAGTTTATCAGTTGATGAAGGGTCTGGAGCGACGGTGACCGAGCACCAACTTGAGTACCAAAGTCCTCGTACGTATTCGCTCCAGCAACGCGCGACGGCTGCGATACTTCCTAGTGCCGCGGCCGGCGTGTTGAAATTGATTTGGCGAACTACCGCCGTTGAAACTCGCGGAATCGAACGTTGGCGCGAAGCCGGTGCATGCATACTCGCATTCTGGCACGAGGCCGGAAGTCTGTTCGCGTGCTATCACAACGGCCAGGACTTGCACACGCTAACCAGCTCTAGTTTCGATGGCGAACTTGCTGCACGGCTTTTCGGCCGTTTCGGTTTCAAATCATTGCGAGGGTCCTCGTCACGCGGCGGACTGAAAGCGCTGAATCAGTTGACGAGCGCGGCCCGCGCGGGGTTGTCCCTAACGTTGAACGTGGACGGATCCCGCGGCCCGCGTCGGGTCGCCAAGCCCGGTATCGGCATTCTGGCAATTCGGGCCGGAATACCAATAGTCCCCCAAGCCCTCGTCGCGCGACGTGCCTGGCGCCTCAACACGTGGGACCGCCATGCCATCGCGAAACCGTTCACACGAATTTGTTGCGCGTTCGGGGAACCCATTAAACCCCCGGCCAGTTTCAGCCGCGAAGCGGTCGAGTATCTACGACAGTCCGTCGAGACGAGCCTAAACACAATGCACGCCTCGTTGGAAGCCGAACTCGGTGTCAGGCCAGTGAACTAAGCGAGACTTTCCGCGGATCGGCGCCGTCTTGCGCTCCTACACGGCAAAACAAAGAATTCGTGATCCGATATCCTGTTATTATCGGTCGGGAGCGATCGGGGGAGTATCGTCTGCATAATTCGTTGCGGCGGATGCTTCGGGAGGAGAGTGGTAGGGCGCGCAATTTGCCAGCGCGCCACATCCGATGACCACATTGTCGGCCCCTTCCCGACCAACGCGGCGGCGGGAACAACACATTGGCGCGCGAATCGAGGGTGTATTTCTTGCGGATCCCGGTGCGATGAACGCTCGAAAGGTCTTGGAGAAGGCGCGGTCTGGCAGCCGGAACATCGCATTCCGCGATTTGGTATCATTGGTTGAGGCTATCGGTTTTGTGAAACGTCGAACGCGTGGAAGTCACCATCTATTCAAACATCCTCAAGTACCTGAACTCGTGAATCTTCAATCCGACAAGGGTAAAGCTATCCCGTATCAGATTGACCAAGTCTTGAGGATTATCGATACCTATCGGCTTGATATCGGTTGAAACTCATGAAGGACTATCACATTGTAGTCTTCTACAGCGAGCCGGACGGCGGATACATCGCCGAAGTACCCGACCTTAAGTATTGCTCGGCGTTCGGTCACACTCCCGACGAGGCCGTTCGCGAAGTACAGGTCGCGAAGGACTTATGGCTCGAAGTCGCCCGCGAAGACGGCCTTCCAATACCGGAACCATCTTACCGCCCCGCCATGCACGGCTGAATTGTATCGGGAATGGCCCGTGATGGAGCGTGAGGAAGAAACCGCCGTTGCTCTGAAGGACTTGGTTCCATACGGTTGTGTCTCGGTACGCGCCGGCGACCTTGCCGAGCACTCGGTGGATCAGTCGTCGCGCGAGCCGGTGATGCCGGCGGCGGTTGTCTGGCCGCTCGAGACGGCGCACGTCAGCGCGGTGCTGCGGTACGCGAACGAGCACGGCGTGCCGGTGACGGCATGGGGCGCGGGCACGAGCCTCGAAGGGAACTCGATTCCGCTTCGCGGCGGCATCGTGCTCGATATGCGCCGCATGGATCGCATCCTCGCCGTGCACGCGCAGGACTTTCAGGTCACCGTCCAACCGGGCTTACACTACAAGGACATGAACCGCGAACTCGCGCGCGAGGGCCTGTTCTTCGCGCCCGATCCCGGCGCGAACGCAAGCATCGGCGGGATGCTCGCGAACAACGCCGCGGGCGTGCGCACGGTGAAATACGGCGCGACGCGCGACAACGTGCTCGCGCTCGAAGTCGTGCTCGCGAGCGGCGAGGTGTTGCGGACCGGTTCGCGCTCGGTGAAACAATCGGCCGGCTACGACCTCACGCACTTGTTCGTCGGCTCGGAGGGGACTCTCGGCGTCATCACCGAAGCGACGCTGAAACTCGCGCCGTTGCCGGAGCACTTCAGCGCGGTCGTCGCGGGGTTCTCCACCGTGCACGACGCGGCCAAGACCGTGTTCGAGGTCATGGCCTACGGCCTCGAACCCGCCGCGATGGAAATCCAGGACACAACGGGAGTCCGCCTGCTGAACACCGAGGAGGGCATCCACTTCCAGGAAACGCCGCACCTGCTGATGGAGTTCGTCGGGCCGACGCGCGAGGCGCTGGATCGCGGCCTCGAAATCGTCGAGAGCATCTGCCGCGAGAACCGCGCCGTACACTACGACGCGGGCGCGGGCCGCGAAGAACGCGAACGTCTCTGGCGCGCGCGGCACAAATTCTTCGAGATACTCGTGCGCAACCATCCCGGCTGCCGCTTCCTCATCGCCGACGTGGCCGTGCCGATTTCGAAGTTGCCGGAACTCATCGATCGCACAACGGCGATCCTCGCCGACGCGCGCATCGAGGGCCAGATCATGGGCCACGCGGGCGACGGCAACTTGCACGTCACAGTCTTCTACCCGAAGGACGACACGAAGGCCGGCGATCACGCCCGCGCCACCAACGCCCGCATCGTCGAAGAAGCGCTCGCCCTCGGCGGCACCTGCACCGGCGAACACGGCGTCGGCATCGGCAAACAAGCCCACATGCTCAAAGAACACGGCGCGGCCGCGATTTCCGTGATGCGTCAACTAAAGCAGACGCTCGACCCAAAGGGGATTCTGAACCCGGGGAAGGTGTTGCCGGAGGGACGGTAGAATATTGAATTAATCGCCGGATGAGTTCGAGCGTGGGTCGATGAACTCACTTCAAAGAAGGGACTACTAAATGAAACCATCGATGATTCTCCCGCTTCTCCTTGTAACACTCTCCGGTCTTGCTAACGCCGATGAACAAATGGTCGAGGCCGGATATGAAACGATCTTCGACGGCGAATCGTTGGCCGGATGGCGCGCGGCGGACATGACTTACTGGTCGGTCGAGGACGGGGCCATCACGGCCAAGATCACTGACAAGCATCCCTCGCAACGTAACCGCTACCTCGTGTGGCAAGGCGGCAAGCTCGGCGATTTCGATCTCAAATTACGGTTCCGCATGAATAGCGCCCACGAGATCAACGGCGGGTTTCAGTTCCGCAGCGAAATTTTCGACGGAGAGGTCCCCGACGATTGCCGGGGATATCAGGTGGACACGAACACAAACACGCCTTGGCTGGTCCGCCTGTACGACGAATTTGGCCGCGAGACCCTCGCCATGCGGGGAGCGCGCGCGACGTTCGACGTCGAGGGCAATCGCGCTGTGTCGCCGATCGAAAGCGCAGCGCCGGACTTCCGGTTGGAAGACTGGCACGAGTTTCGCCTTCGCTGCGTGGGCGCCAAGATCGAGTTATTCGTCGACGGAAAACTGGCTGCGGAAGTGGTCGACAACGATCCGAAGCAACGCGATCTCGAAGGCATCCTCGCGCTGCAACTTCACAGCGGCCCGCCTATGACCGTGCAGTTCCGCGATATCCGGATCAAGCGGCTGAACTGATCCGATAGTACCCTCTGCTTTCGAGGAAATTCCTGTTCGCGCCGGCCCGTGTCACTCGAAGGGAAGGGTTCGCCTTCCAAACCTTCGAGAACGTACTTCGATACTGGGCGCGAATTCACATTATGAAACACTACGGCGCGGACGCGAAATTGAACCAGCCTGTGGTCCATTCCCAGAAGTCTTTGGCGTCGCGGCCGAGGCTTCGCGAGGTATCGGGCGAGACCCAAAAGACCGCAGGGCATGCGTACCACGCCTTCCAGCGGCGCGGGCATGCGTTCAGCGCGGCGAAAACAATTTCGAGATCGCGCGGCGACTCCAACACGCTGTCGAGCCCGACGACGAAGATGGCCTCGTGGGGGCCATCGCCCGCTTGACGTTGCACTTCGGCGAACACGTCGTTGGTGCCTTCGGACAGAACGGCAACGGCGATGGGGGCGCGCTCGCCGCGAACTTGAGCTATGATCGCGTCGCGCAAACGCGGATCGGGGCACACGGCGAGGTTCATCGAGAACGCGCCGGGGCTGTGCGCGAGCAGTTGCTTGAGCCGATCCAACGCGTCGATGCGCGATGATTCGAGCGGGGACGCCACCAGGGAGGACCCTTCACGGGATGGTGTCCTTACTATACCCGATCGGCACGCGATTTTGATCGCGCGGCCCTGGAGATTCACGTTGGTTCGCGCGATTGCATTTGATTTGGACGGGACCCTGATTGATTCGACGGACGCCATCGTCGCGTCCGTCGCGCATACGTTCGAGGTGTTGGAGCAGACCGCGCCGTCGCGCGAAGCGATCATCGCCACCATCAGCCTGCCGCTCGAAGCACAGTTCGGCCAACTGTGGGAGCGCGTGCCGGACGATGCCGTTCCGGTGTACCGAGCGCACTACGCCGAACACGCGCCGGGTATGACCACGCTGCTGCCGGGTGTGCGCGAGGCGTTGGCGCTCGCCGTGGATTCCGGGTTGCCGCTCGGCGTGGCGACGTCGAAGGGCCGCGATGCCTCACGCCAACTGCTCGAACACCTCGGCGTGCTCGATCGTTTCCGGATGGTCATCGGGCCCGAGGACGTGGCGAATCCCAAGCCCGCGCCGGACGCCATTCACGCCGCCGCGGCCGCACTGGGGGTCGATACGGCGGACATGGCCTACATCGGCGATTCGCCGTTCGACATTCGCGCCGCCAAGGCCGCGGGCGCCCGAGCGATCGCCGTCTCGACCGGATATTGCAGCGCAGCCGAACTCTGGCGCTACGAACCGGACGTCTTGGTCCACTCTCTGCTGGATGCAGTGCGGGCGGTCACGCAGGCGTAACTTATCGCGTGCTGGCGTGGAGCACGGTGACACCGATGACTTCGTCGCCATCGTATCGAACGATAAGGTCTTCGTCGGTCAATTCGGAGTCCGTCGCGCACGACGGTTTCTTGAAATTGACATACATGACATCGGCCTCGGCGTCATAGGAACACCAGAGGGATTTATCAGGCGTATTCATGATGAACCGCAGCAGAGGGAGCACGTCATTCAACGTTTTCATTTATCGATCGCAAACGCCAAGATCGTATCCGCCAGCGGCGGATTATCGCGGTCGCGGCGGAGGTAGCGCGAGCCGCCGGACGCGATGATGACGTACTGCTTGCCGTCGAGTTGGTAGGTGCTCGGCGCGGCGTTGCAACCGGCCAGCGTGGTGTAGCTCCAGAGGTGTTCGCCGGTCGTGGCGTTCCAGGCGGAGAACTTGTTGTCCGACTCGCCGGCGAAGACGACGTTGCCCGCCGTGACGAGCACGCCGGAGAACATGGGCAGGTTGGTGCGCGTCTGCCACTGGATTTTCCCGGTGACGGGATCAATCGCGCAGACGTTGCCCCAGATTTCAACGCCGGCCGAATCCGAGAAGGACGCGTTGCCGCCTTGGTACATGCCGCCGGAGACGAACTCGAGGCCGGGCTTCGTGGTCATCACCATCGGCCAATGGATGTTGGCCGAGTAGACCCACTTCGTCAGCGGGCTGTACGCCGCCGGGGACCAATTCGTGCCGCCCGCGCTGCCCGGCGCGACGACGATGCCTTCTTCGGTGAGCGGCGCGAAAAAGTTCTGGCGCGGCACGTACGGCTCGGAGACCTTGAGCAGTTCGCCGGTAACGCGGTCGAGCAGATAGAACACGCCGAGCTTCGTGAACAAGCCGACGACCTTGCGCGGCCCGCCTTCGAACTCGGTGTCGAACAGCACCGGCGGGCAGCCGCCGTCGTAGTCCCACATGTCGTGCGGGCAATACTGGAAGCCCCACGCCATCGTGCCGTCGGCGATGCGAATCGCGCACAACGAATCGCCCCAGAGGTTGTCGCCGGGGCGAACGGTGACGTCGTAGTCCGGGCCGGGGTTGCCGGTGGTAACGAAGACAAGGCCGAGTTCGGGATCGAGCGACGGCGTCGTCCAGATGGGGGCGCCGCCGTGTTGCCACGCGTCGGGATACTTCTCGGCGGCGGCCTTCTCGGCGGCGATATCGCGGTTCAGCGAGAGGCCCAGGCCCGGCGCGGTTTCGACCCACGTGCCGAGCCAACCGCCCTCCTCCGGGCTGGGGATGGTGTACCACGTCCAGAGGAGCGCGCCGGTGTGTGCGTCGAATGCTTTGAGGAAACCGCGAATGCCATACTCGCCGCCGGCCGCGCCGATGATGACCTTGTTGTCGTAGACGAGTGGCGCGCAGGTCTGGCTGTAGCCCTCTTCGCCCTTGGCCGTGGCCGCGCGCCACGCGATTTCGCCCGTCTCGGCCTTGAGCGCGTAGAGGGACGCGTCAAGCGTGGCGATGTAGACCTTGTCCTCGAAGATCGCGACGCCGCGGTTGTTCGCGCCGCAGCAGTAGCGCGTTTGGCCTTGTGCGAGCGCGCTACGCCACGTTTCCTTACCCGTGCGCGCGTCGAGTTTGATGACCCACTGATCGCGGCCCACGCGCGGCGTGGTCACGTACATCGCGCCGCCGTGCACCACCGCCGTGGTTTGGTAGCCGCTGGCGATGTTGAAAACGTCCGTGTGAAATTCCCAAGCGGGCTTGAGTTGCGCAACGTTGCCCGCGTTGATCTGATCCAGCGGACTAAAGCGCGTCTGGCCGTATGACCCACCGTACATCGGCCACGCGGATGTATCGCCTTGATGACCAGCGAGCAACGCATCTTGCGAGATGAACGACTGGCCAATCGCGGTAGTGGCGATGATGGCCGCAACGATGAAAACACGCATCGGGAGTGCTCCGTGATCCACTCGGTCACGGTAACACCCCCGCACTACGTACTCAAGACGTCTCGACGCTCTTCACCGGCTGCTCGTCCGGCGAGGTCTTGTTCTGAATGTACTCCTGCACGTTCGGAACGACCGTGAACGAAATGTTCACCGGCGTTTCATCGACTTGCTCAGCCCCACCAACGGTAACGACCGTCGCGATGGTGACTTGATAGGTAATCGGCGTCTTACGTTGCAAATCGCCGAGCCAGTTGGCTCCCTTAGGAACCAAGACGTCGTTCATGAGACTGATGGGCCAGGGGTTCTGACTCACATTTATATCCACCGGAGTTTCATCGACCTCGCCGCCGCGAATTGTGAACCGGAGGAACGTGGACGTTGGAACGGGCGTGGTCATCGTGACAACGAACCGTGCGTCGACTCGCTCGGTGAGGACTTGCGTCCCATCAGCTAGCTTGTTGAACGCTTCTTCCGGCGGAAGCGGCACCAGTCGCACCGAACCGAACACCGACTCGCCTGTATCCATCTCGCCAACTACTCCGCTTGATCCATCCGCCACGTCGTGCCAAAAGGTCACACTCGCCTCAGTATCGATGGCGGACGACGCCGAAAGTTTGAACCGCTGCCAATTTCGCCCAGACTGCGAGGACGTGAAAATCGCGCCGCCAGCGTCCTGGACGAGCCCGCTGCCAAGTTCATCGGTCGGGAACAGCTCATAGTTCCCCGCTTCATCGCGCCCAACGACGATCAACAACATCCACGTGTCTTGTAGGCCGGCGAGTTCCGGAATGCTGGGATCGAAAATCCGGCGCAGACCAATGGTCGGATCTTCGAACGGTAACGTTGTCCGCGTGTCGTAGTCATGCCACGGCAGCCCGTCTTGGCCTGAGCCGGACAGTCCGATCGCCGTTGCCTCGGTTAGATCCAGCGGGACGTAAGGCCCTTTGTTGTCCGGCGCGACGGTGCTCAGCTTTAGGAACCGGAACGCAAATAGCGGCTCAACGCCGAAGTTGCTCGTGACTTGCGGCGGCTGCTTCAGGTTCCACGAGAAATCGACGCGATCGACTTCTTCGTTGACGTACGGCTTGAGCTCCGTCCGCGCGCCGAGTATCCACCATAGGTGCAGCGGCTCAAGCAGGTCCGATTCCGTCGCGACTATTCCATTTCTGGCTTTGTCGACCCCTTGGAAACGCATCGCCCAATGGAGATACCCCTGCGCGTTCGCCGCTGTGAATGGTATCGCATTACCGTCGGCGATGAGGAAGTGCCACCGCACCTGAAGGTCGTTGGTGCCATCGAAATCAACGTCCGGATTTGAAAACTCGGCGACGAGTTGTTGTCCGGATCCGAAACTGCCGTCATCCAGCCGCCACCTCGGCATGAACGGGAGAGTCACCGGACTCGTTAATTCCGTCGCATTGATGGTGACCGATCCCGTAAGCAAAGGATCAAAACCCGCGGACGCCGGTGGCAAGGGCACCGCCGCGCTCCATTCCGGGGGATTGGCGTTCGGATTCGGCAACGGGTCGTAGAACTGAGTGCGCAGCGTAAATTCGAGGTCCGTTGGAACTTCCGGCGGAGCGCCAACGTTGAAGAAGATGCTTGCCGATGTGATGGAGGTTTCATTCGGGAGAATCGTCGACCTCGTCACAGGTGCCGCAACGGGCGGGGTCGGATCGGTAGGAAGTGGGAAGGGCGGCGAGGGCGCGAACGTGTCGTTGTGCGAGACAAAGAAACCCGCTCCATCCATTCCTAGGCCCACGTAAAGTTTGGGCGGAATCGTGTCAATCAAAAAATCGCGGCCGGTTTCCGCCTGCGAAGGAACGAACGGCGTCAGCTCGACTCCTTGGATCAGCACCACTACCCGCGCGGGACCGTCGAGATACGTCGAGGCCCCATTCGGATCCAGCGGCGAATCGAGCGGAACCGCGTTGGTGCAGACGTAGAAATTGCTCGCGGCTCCGGACGCGCGCTCTGACACAGTCAGTGGAATGGAAATATCCGCTTCGTCCGCGACGAGAGCCGCAGTCGTGACGCCAAGCTGCCTTGATTGGTACGGAACCACGACCACCTTGTTCAGGGCGTTCGCGAAATCCCCCGACTCGAGCTCCCGAAACGTACCGTCCGGCAGGCCCGTGATGCGAAGCCGAACGAGAAGCTGGTCCTGCGGAAGGCGGCCGGCCGGATCCGGCGTCACTTCGCAAAAGATCCACGCGCGCGAGGCGGACGGATCGTTGTTGATCTCGTCCGCGCCGATTTCAGATTGCTTCAACGGAAGACCCTGCG
Source organism: uncultured Nitrospirales bacterium (assembly GCA_964467615.1). GTDB lineage: Bacteria > Hydrogenedentota > Hydrogenedentia > Hydrogenedentales > CAYXRK01. The sequence continues at coordinate 19,746 of CAYXRK010000009.1, forward strand.
GACGGACGTGTCCGTCGAAGTCCGTTTCTGTAAAATCGCCCGGAATCGTAATCGTTAGATAGTCTCGGACGTCCAGTGGATTACCCACTACGGGGTTTGGGCCAAGCTGTCCGGCCCACTCCTGCGTGGCCGCGTAGCCCGGATCTACTCCGCCCGGGACCGTGAAGTTAATACTCTCCACGCTGGGCACGGCCCCGCCGCCGTACTCGTCCGCTGTATCGCCAGGGTCGCCGTTGTTCCAGACATTGTTTCCGTTCTCGTCAATGTTTGCCAGCGGTCCTACAATCCCGAAGGACCCCGCCGCGCCGTTGTCCGTGATATTGCATCCGAATATGCTGGTCAGGCTGCCCACCGGGTTGACGACATTTATTCCGTTCGCGCCGTTTTTCAAAATGGTCGACAGCACAATCTCCGTCGCGTTCTCTGTTTGGATTCCATCTCCGCCGCTGCCCGAAACGCTGACGTTGGCGATCCGCGCTATTCCACTGACCAAAATCCCATCTTCCGATGCTTCGATAATCCGCACTCGATTGATCTTCGCGGCCGTCGCGCTCGACAACACGTGAATGCCGTTCGTGCCGCCCCGCAACGTCACCGCCTCGATCAGCACGTCTGCGCCCATGATCTCGACCACGGGAAAATCGTTCAACGCGGCCCGCAAGATCGTCTTCTCCGGCGCGCCCAGCCCCAACACGGAATCCACGCCGTTCATGCCGAGCATGATGTTGGCGTCAATGAGTTGGAACGCACCCTCCAGAATCTCCAACGTGTCCACCTCCGCGGTGGCCAAGGCCGTAAACGCATCATCGGCGAAGTTGGTCCCGTTCAACGGCGAAAAGCACGTGCTGTCCGGAAAAAGCTGGCACAAGGCCTGGTCCGGCACGAGGACCGCGCTATCGGCGTGCGCCCCCCCTGCGAACACACACACCGCGACACTCAGCGTCCAGAACCCGTTCGCGGCAACTGCAAGATACCGCCTATTCATGACGCATACTCCATGGTTGTTCCCGATGTTTCAATCGTCATCGTCA
>CAYXRK010000009.1:20876-52077 GCA_964467615.1 uncultured Nitrospirales bacterium
CGCGCCCGCATCAACGCTCATAAATCATCCTCGCGTGTTGCTCGGACGTCGAAATAAACTCGCGGTCGCTCCGGTAATTGAAGTGGCCGTCGTTGTTCTCGTCCAAGCCATACCCCGCCTGCACCGTCACCAAAATCTCGAAGACATCCGATCGCGTCGTAATCAGGTTCGTCATCCGAGAAAGCCGCTCCCGCACCTCCACCGCCTGTCGCAGAAGGATCGTGGGATTCGGCGAATCCGGATCGAACCCCGTTCCACCCGTGATTTCGTCGTCATACGGCTTGCTCAGAATCTGGTTCATCTGCAGCGTCGCCGGATTCTTCGCGGCGAGATCGGCCAGGTACTCGTAGTACCGCCCGTCATAGTGATCCGGCCGCCCGAGCACAATTTCCCGCGCGCGGTAGAAGATGTCGTCGTTCCCGGAGCCACTCGTCCGATCAATGCCGTTTGCGGCGATCGAACCTGCGGCGGCCGAGGACGTCGGCACGGCCGTGTCGCCCGGAAAAAATATCTGGCTGGTGCTTCCGATGGAGAATTGAAATCTCGAAAGAATGCCCGGCAATCCCGCGAGCGGATTGAACAGGTCCGGGTCGACCAGGTCATTCGGGATCGACGCGTACTGATCTTGGTCCGATGGAATCGGCTTCGTCTCCGCGGTATTGATATTGATCCGCCCGCGCGTCTTCTGCCGCGGCGCAAGGATCACCCGCGAAAAACGGTTCAGCGCGCCGGACACGCCGCGGTTCCGCAATCCCACTACCAACTGGTTCCCTTCGACCCGAACGATGCCGTAATGCACGATGCCGTCGTCACTCGGCGTGACACCCTCTTGAAAACCAAACGAGTCCGGCGAGGCCGTGTCCGTGTTCACGCCGCCGTCGGCGTTACGGTCGGTGAATACCTCCACATCGACGGCGTAGCTCGTGGGGCGCTTGTCGGCCCCGGAACCCACCTTGCTCGTGAATGCCGGCGACACCGCGAAATCCGTCAGCATCCCAGCGGCCAGCAACCGGGTATCCTGCAGCACTTCGAGGTTCTCGACGGTGGCGATGTAGACGTCGTACTCACCGTTCTCGAGACCGTCCGCACCGTCCCATTCAAACGTCGCCGCTGCCTGGCTCACAACGTCCGCCCGGTTCGCGGCCGCATAAAACGCGACGCGCGGTTGCGCCATTTGCTCGACTTGGCCATCCCCGAATCCAGGCTCGAACACGCTCCAGCGTTCCGTCAGGTCTGCAGGGGATATCCCCTGCGAAAACGCCGGCTGCAATTGCAATGCGTCGCCGGAGAACAAATACACCATCGCGTTTATCGCCCCGATGGAAATCCATTCGCTCTGGTTTGGCCCAACGGGGGGGAAGAATTGATACTTATAGTTGAACGTTTCGGGCCGCCCGAGCGCCCCCGGCAAATCAAAGAGAAACACCGGCGCCCACGAAAGGGGCGGGCCGTTCAGCCACGTCGCAATGTCGTTTTGTTCGGGGAGATCTTGTTCGGGAGGAACCGGCCTGAACTGCGCCTCAAAATCCGCCTGCGCCGCGGTCAGCGTTAGCGTGTCGAACGAACCTCCGTCCATGATCGCCCGCAAACCGTCCTGGACGCCGTCACCAGCCAAAACTTCGGGTACGCGCAGTAGTAGGTTCACCACCGGCGAGTAAGCGTCCAGCGGGTTAAGGTTCGCGTCGATCGTGCCGCCACCCGTGTTCGGCGACATATCCACCGTCAGCGCGAAGTGCGGCGTTTGGGCCATGCTGCCGGTCGACTTCGTGCCGCGAGCGGGCACTTGCGCGAATTCCGACCTCCACGACGCTTGGCCCGTGGGAAGCGCGGGAAACTGGTGAGTTCCCAATAAGGTAGTCCGCGGATTGTCGATCAATCGTTGCGACAAGTTCATGCGCAACGGCGAGCCCGAAAAGGCGTGCGTGAACAACGGGCTTGTGCGCGGCACACCGGTCGGAGTTGCCACAACGGTGAACGCATCAAACACCGCGTCGTAGTACCCCGTGCTCGGGGCCCAGTCGTCGTAGTTGCCGTCCGTCGCTTCCCAACGGTTCGTCGTGCCGAAACGGTCTCCGTTGTACAGCGGGTGCTTGCGCTCGAGTGACCGGTAAAAGTCGAGCGCCATCGCGTTGTCCGGCCAAAAGCTCGAAGGTTGGCCATCGCCTTGCAGGGACACGACCTCGGCGCCGTCGAGATACGGGCTCGGTATCAACTCGTCTATCTGCCGGTTCTCAACGTCGCGTTGCGTGTACGTGACCCGGTCGGCCACACGGCCGCCCGAAGCCCGCCCTTCGTACAGCGTGACGATCACGTCATCACCGGGGAAAAAGCGCCGCTCGATGAATTCTTTCCAATCGGGGGGATCGCGAAACGAAGCCAGGTACAACGAATCGATCTGGCCCGTATTCGCGACCACTTCCGTCTCTAATGTAGGTGGAAAAGCGGGCACGTTAGCCGCGTAGAAAGTCGGGAGGAACCCAAATCCGCCAGGAACCGCAAAAAAATCATTGACTTGCTGCGCACCCAGCGCAGCTTCCGCGTTGTCTCGCATCCATCTGCCTTCGTCCACACCTTCGCCGAACTCATCGATCCCATTTAAGAGCAAATTGTCACCGTCGTTATCGATCAAATCCGTGGTGAGAACCGCGTTATCCCCGTCATTGTCGATTCCGTCCGATTCTGGGTAATTCGGAAACACGCCGCCACGCAACACAAAATTGGCGACGTCTGGAGCGCCCGTCGCGTTCGCCATATCCGCCGAAACAAGTTCAACGATTCGGTCCCACGCTTTCGTCCTTTCTTGAAAGTCACCATTTGCCGAACCCGTTACGTCGCCGGATGAGTAGTAGTCATCCTCGGAACGCATACCCGCCGCGTCTTCCGCGCCATCTCCGTCCGTGTCGACGAAATCGAGAAGCGCCGGACGATCGAAAACGTTGTCGCCCAGCGTCCCGATCTGCGGTGACGTCACAGTGGCGTAGTCCGCGCCTCCTCGCGCGAGCCCGATTCCGTTGCGGTACAACACGCGGCCGATGTTTTGGTGATCCACGTTTTCCGGCAAGTTGGGGTTCAGAAACTCGTCAAACTTATTCGTGGCGAGCAGCAACATTCCGCCCGGTTCGATGAACGTGGCGGGACGATCAGGATCTCCATACGCGGCGTTCGGATCGCCGGGAATCGTCAGCACCCGCCGGTTCGGGTCCCCCGGCCCGTACCCGACTTCGAGTTCCCATCCGCTCAGATTGATCGGATCGAAAGACTTGTCGAGATTGACCAACTCGATCCACTCGTGATCGGGTTCCTGGCTGAAATCGAAAAAGTTGACCGCAAGGCGGTTCGCGATCAACGCCAACTCATCCGGATCCGCAGCGTCAATGTCTAGGTCGCCGTCATTGTCTACTCCGTCTGTTCCCCACCCCGCGAACGACGCAGGCATCCGCACAGCGACGCAAAGGAAAATCGGGGTGAGGTCACCGACCGGCTCGGGTACCACAACCGTCAGACCCGTGTTCGTGTAGCCTTCCAATCCGGGCACAGCCAGAGGTGGTGTTACCCCGAGGAATGCCCACTCGGGATTCACGCCAGGCTGATTGCTCAAACTAGGCGGCTGCCAAATGGCGTCGAATATCACGTCGCCCGAAAAAACATCATCAAGGATCCCTACAAATTGAAGGCTGGCTCCGTTTTGTATTGATCCAACTTCGATCGGCCCGTTCGTGGTCTGCCGAATGCCGGGGGCGGCCGAAATGTACTTCACGGCGAACTCGAGATCTGTGGGTTGATCTACAGAGATTCGCCTACGCCCGAAATCGTCAATCAGCGATGTGTTGACGGTGAGGTAATAGCGGCCAGCGGGGAGGCCGGAAGAAGGGCCGAATATCCATTGCGCAACGTCCGGGGGTTGTGTACCCGGAGCCAATAGCGTGACAAGCGGCTGGCTCGTACTAACGAACGCCCGGTCGCCGAGATATTGTTTACTCGACGGAAGCAGGTTTATCCAATCTGACGACATCACAGCCGGAATTTCGAAGACACCAGTAGGAAACCCAAAACTGAAGGTGTCAACACCGATAATCGGCGAAACACCGAAGATGGGCAATCCCAACACGTTGTTGGGATTCGGCAGAAATTGGCTAGGATTTAGTATTGCCCCGTTGTTGAAACCGACCTCCGCCTCGACTCTTCGCACTGGCCGGACCATGATTTCGTTGATGCGAATCGATTCGGCGCCGGCGATTTTGTAGGTGATGTCGCGCGATGGCGTGGGCGAGTTCGTCTTGATGAATTCCCACCAGTCGTCGCGAATGTTCGTCGTCGCTTCCGAGCGCGCGAAGTTGTCGTCCGAGCCGTCTTTCGCGTTCACGGCAATCTGCATTGCGCGCAGTTCAGGGTCGTTGCCGATGGTGACCGTGGGGTCTGTGCTGCCGCCTTGGTAACGCTGGCCTGACAGCAAGCCCGGCGGCGGAAACGCGTTGTACCGGTGGAGCCGGTACGCGAGGCCTTCGAGCCGCAGTCCCGTTGCAAACGCCTGTTCGATTTCACTCGGCAATTGCGACACGTTCATGAGGTTGCCGGAGTCGTCCCGCTCGGGGAGGATTACGCTCGTGAAGAGCAGTCGCGTCGGATCCGAAGACGTGGGAAATCCAAGCAACGCATCGCCCACGATTGAGTCCGCGGCTTCCTGTCCCGTCAGCAGCGAGTAGTTCAATTTCAGACCGGAGACGTTGCGACTCTGGCCGAGACCCCGGAAGAGGTGGCGCTCGTTCTTGTCCGCCGAGTGTACGGTGACGAGATTGCGCACCGTCTCGTAACGCCCCGCGCCGATTTGGCTGACGAGCTTGAGCTGCTCGTCCGTGCGCAGATTGCGGTCGCCGTATTCGCCGATTTCGTTGACCACGCCGTCGCCGTCGTTGTCCACCGGACCGGTAATTTGCACCGTGCTATTGCCCTCGGCGAGCGCATTTCGATAGGGCTGGAACGCGCGGTATTCGGACGGCTCGTCGATTCCTTCGAACAGTCCAAATAATCTTGGGTACGCCGGGTTGATACCTTCGTCAATGACACCATCGCCATCGTCGTCAATCCCGTTCATCGATAGCCACAAGGCGTTGCCGTCGTCGTCGGCCCTGCCGTATCCGGGGAACGACACGTCGTATGCGTATGCAAGAGTCGCCGGGGTCAAGTCAGCGTCGCCGAGATCGAGCGTGGGGGAAAGCCCGAGTCCACCCGTCGCGCCCATCATCAGTTGCCAGGTATGAGCGGAGAGCGCGTCGCCGATTCCCGGTAGGACGCGCGTGTCGTACTCCCAGGGGCCGGCGCCGTCGGACTGCGCGGGGGTGAGTTCGGTGTTGCCCAGGATCTTTGGGTCCCCGTAACTGACGCCACCCGCCGCGGCGACGTTCACCTTGCTGGCTTCATCGTTGATGAGGATGGCCATGCGGCCGACGAGCTCAGTGATTGGTTCTCCGTAAATTTGGAACACTGCAGCGAGGCTGTCGAGGTTGAGCGGCGGCGCTGCCGGGAAGAGATTTGCACTTGGGTTGGCGTAGTTGTCGGCGGGCCAAATGGCCTCGTAGGCGATCTCCGCGTAGGGATTGTGGACTAGCGGCTGGCCTGTGGGGCTATTCTGGTCGGGAATATCGCGGATGAGATATCCCCGTCCGTCCACGCCGTCGCTGATCAGAATCGAGTAGTCATTGTCGCGCGGAGGAACGTCGGGCGGGTTCCTCGTGGTGCCGTCGGAACCGTCACGGTCCTCCTCGAAAAGCACGTCAACCGTGCGAACACCCGCAAGCGCCAAAATACTTTCAATCGCTTGCAATCCCGACGGCGGCGAATTACCGTCGTCGTCCCACTCGACGAAAGCCTGCGGCGGCCCCGTCTGGGGTATCGCGCCGCCGTTCGCCCCGTATCTGACGCGGGGCCCGACGCTGAACATCTGCTCAATCGGCATCGTGAGCACGACCATCCGGACCTCGCTGCCGGGCTCGTCTTCGCTGTCGTCGATGACGCCGTCGACGTTATCGTCCATGCCGTTGGTGTTCGCGCGGTAAAGGAACAGCCCCGGTTCGCCGTCCGAGTCATTGTCGATGCGCGTGTCCACGTCGCCGTCACGGCCCGCCGCGTCCACGAGCCCGTCCAGGTCGTTGTCCAACCCGTCCCCCGGGAAGAGCCGGTCCGCGGCGATGGGAATCCAAACCGAATCCTTCAGGCCATCGCCGTCGTTGTCCACGTCGGCCCACATGTCCACTTGTTGCGCAGCCGTGAGGATGCCTATGGGCACGGGGGCGAGCGGGTCACCGAGGAGGATATCCGCGGTGTGGCCCGTTCCTGGAAACTGGAGAGGAAACTCCTGGTCCGACAGAAATGTATTGTATTGGTCACTCTCCGGGTTGCTTCCGGGAAAGTTGGAGATCAACGGATCATTCTGGATTACATAGGGGTACGGTTCGGCAAATTGAAACTCGCCAACGGGCGGGAACTTTGCCACGAGGTTCTGGCCGAATTGTTCTTCCGGGCGAAACGGAATGTCGCCTGGGATTGTTATGGTGTCGACGCGGGGAATGTAGAGCCAATCGCGTGTGCGTGGGCCGGCGAACATAAATTCATCCGGTCCTCCAAATGCATCAACGTCAACTGCGCCGGCCTGGTTCCGGAACGCGGCCATATCGATCAGCGGTATGGCTTTGTCGTTGTTCGCCACGGGATTTGGACTATTGAAAAACGTCGGTGCGAATGGCGAATCCGAGTTCCCCCTGACACCCGTGGCCGCCGTGTCCCACATCCAGGGTTTGCCCGCGGCCCATGCGCCGTTGAAGTACGTGCGCCAGGCGTGGTCCGTGCTGGTGTAGCTGGGGTGGATGAGCAGGTCATGGTTCAGGAAGCCGATGCCCATCGCAAACGCGCCGTCCACGAGGAGTTCGGCCTTGACGCGGTTGCTGACGTTCGACGCGCTGTCCAACTCCTGCGAGGTCATGTTGAAGAAGGTCAGCGAAATCGCCAGCAGCACCGTCATCACGCCGATGGCGACGACCAACGCCGCGCCCTCTTGGCCAGGACGGCTGTGCTTGGCCGCGCGGGCGCGTCCGCCGGCTATCGTGAGCGAACCACTCGTGGGCGCCAAACTCGCCGTCATTCCCGCGCAGGCGGGAATCCAGCGGCGTAGTTCGGAGACTCTCCTGGATTCCCGCCTGCGCGGGAATGACGAGGGGGGGGCGGGCGCACTTCCCCCTTGCGGTCTTTCACTGCCTCTTTTGTCGCGGACAGTCGCGCGTATCGCAAACGCCATTCGCTAACTCCGCCGCCCAAAGTATCGCAACATCACGTTCCCGTTACTCGGCGGGGAGCCGCCGGTAGCCCGAGGGAATGTCGATGTTCTGATCGAAAGCCCGCTCGAAATCCGGCGCGCCGGCATACGGGCTTGGGAAAAACAAGGTGAAGTGGGAAGTGACGTTTTGCGGCAGCCGGGGCGTGAAGGGATTGCCGACAGCCGGTTCGTCAAAAAATCCGTCATTGTCGTCGTCTAAGCCGTTGTTCCCGATTTCCGTGCCGACGTTTCGTAGATCACTCCAGAATCGAGAAGGAATGGCGCGGGTCTGTTGAAAGCCCGTGTCGGGGTCCGTGGAGACCATAATGTCCGCATACGTGAAGAAGAACGTACGTAGCGTCCAATCAGTTGCGAATATGCCGTCAGTATCCGTTTGGATGATTCCGGGATACACGAACCCGCCATCGTCGATGCTGGCGTCTTGGATAACCGGCCTAATATCGCGGTGCATCACATACGTCGTCTCGACTAACGGCAAGGGACCGCCCGGCCCATCTGGATCGAGTTTGTTGGTGAATACATTCAAGATGTTGTCGGAAATCACGTAGTCATTGACGTCGGCACCGATGTTGATCAGCGGCGGGCCGATATTCCACGCATTTGGAACTTCTCGGTCATTGCCACCCGCGAGCATGTGAATCCACAGTTCGCGCTTTTTTATGCGCGCTATAAATTCTGCTTGTTCCTCATCGCAGCCCGAACACCGTGCCGCGATCTCGGCGTCAATCAAGTCTTGGACGGTCAATCCGCCCGAGTCCAGTCCCGCGAGTTGAGGCGAATCCCATTGCACGGGAAAATCATCCAGCGTCTCAGCGTTCGGCTCGACATACCGGAGCAGCCTATAGGTGGCCCGGTCGTTGGAATCGATGTCGCCAACAATCTCGTCGTCCACGTCGTGATACACGACGTACGTGACCCGCGCGATATTTGGGTCGCTATCATTCGGATCGGGGCTGGCAAGGCCGACGAACGTGAAGCCGATCGGCGTGCCGTAGAACTGGTAGTAGTCGCCGTGCGCGCGCGAGGTAAACGCGCGGGAGAGATCCCGTTCGACGACGTTAAGCGTGGTGCGCGCTTGCTCGAAGGCCTCCTGGTTCTGGAAGCCCTGGCGCATCACGCGCACGCTGTTCACGAAAAGGAGCGCGACTCCCGCCATCACGGACACGAATATCCCGATCGCGACAAGCAGTTCCACGATCGTAAAGCCGTTGGCGCGGCGTTCTCCGACAAGCTCAGGACGAACGGAATGGATGGGCCCAGGGCGAACGGAGCCGAGACGCAAATGCAAAAGCCCCGTTCGTCCGGAGGGTGTCGAAGGATGAACGGGGCGGCACAGGTCACGATCGGCCCCGACCGTCGAAACGCTAAACCTTGAACCTCGAACATTGAACGTTTTACGCACGGCTACTGCTCCGCGACGTAGGTTACGTACTGCTCGATCCGCCCGTCCGGAAACGTCACCGAGAACGTGACGCGCTGAAGGTAGGTGTTTCCGGAGCCGTTCAGCCGTTGCACGGTCGTCGTATATCCGTCATACAAGCCGTAGACCGTGTAGGCCGAGAGCAATTGCCCCGGAACCCGTTTGTCGAACAGGGCCTTCGCGCTCGAGGCGCGGATTTGCCCAAGCACGGAGTTCGCCAACTCGGCGGTAATCGTCCGCTCGGCGGCGACGCGCGCCTGAAGCAAACTCCGCGGGAAGAGCTGCATGATCGCCACGATCCCGACCATCAGGATCGCCAGCGCAATCAGCACTTCCAATAGCGTGAACCCACCCTTCGATTTCACTTCACACTCCTCAGGACGCGATCTGCACGCGCCCGCTCACCACGAACATCTCGATTTCGATATGGACGTCGTCGGAAAGGTACGTGTTCGGGTCACCGTCTCCGTCGTCGATAATGAACATGGGATATCCCGATTGGCCCGACTGCTCCGCTAAGTTCCAAAGTATCGGCATCGTCAAACATCCACCATCCGTTAGCCGTGTTACCGCCGGATCATCCGGCGGGACCACGAACCGCTCGTCGGGCTGTTGATCCGGCAGCAAGCCGACCCGCACAGACACTCGCTGCGGACTTCCTTCATCGGCATCCAGTGCGCCCCCAGGCTTAAACACATGAGCCGGAAAAGCTTCTTTGCCCGGGGCCGCTGATGTAAAGAGGTCATAATTCTTGCGCGGGGGGAAGAAGAGATTTTGCGGATCCAACTGGGAATCCAAAATAAGAATAGGTGTTAAGCCCCGGCGCGAATTCGTTAAAGGCAGACAACTCGAATCGGCCCCTACCTCAAATATGTCAGGCAATATGCACGTTCCTTCTCTGAATCTGCGGAATCTGCCGTTGGAATTCGCGATTGGAATAAAAAGTGACCCAGCCAACTCTTCCAAATCGTCGTGGGGGCTGCCATAGAGACGCCGTTCGAAGTCCTCGATCTCCTGCTTCGTCAATTTTCGCACCATCGCAAATTGGTCGATCACCGGCGGGTAGAACCCCGCCATCACGCTGTCTTCGTAGTCCACGCTGGCGTTATACGCGACGGCCGTTTCAACGTTGTACGTGTTCGCGTAAATCCTCGCGGCCTTCAGCGCCGAGAACAGATCGCGCGCGGCTTGCTCGGCCTTGTTGCCGCCGAACAACCCCAGCCGAAGCAAGGTAGGCACCGAGAGCGCGCCGAGGATGCCAATCATCGCCAACACGATCAGCAACTCGACGAGGCTCACGCCGTGTGCGTTATGTCGCCGTGCGATTCGTTGCATACTCGACTCACCAACGCGGCATCGTGGCTGCGCTCCTGCGTTTCGATCTTGGATTGCTACTTCGGCGCCTGCTCCCAACCGCGATTCGAATCCCAATTGTTGATGTCGTCGCCGCCGCCCGCGTAGGCGGGATCAAGCTGCCCCGTCGAACTGTACAAATTCTGAATGGGCAAGTAAGCGTCAAGCAGTTCGTTCGCGCCCAGCGAGAAAATGTACACGGGCTTTTGCTTGTCCGCCGGAAACCCCGCCATCCCGTCGGCGTTGGGTTGACCCGGAATCTTCGAGTTTTCTTCCCCGCGCGTCGTCCCATCCCACACATACCCCGGGCCGCGATACGAGCGATGTTCCGGCGTCGGCGAGTTCTTGTCCGGAATCCAAAATCGGTAGGGCGCGCCCCAAGGATCCGCCTGTACGTCAAGATAAGACGAGCCTAACTTCGACTTCACCTCGGGATCGATCACGTCGAAATCACCCGTGAGCGAACCGGAATCGCAACTGAACGTCGTGATGCGGACCTCCGCGTTGCGCCCGCGCCGCAAGATTTCGTAGAAGAACGTATTGTAGAAAGCTTGGGCCGCGATGTAGCCCTGCAATGGATCCTGGCTGATGATCTGACCGAGCAGATTGAGGTGCTGCCGTCCTTCGCAGGTAAGGAAATGCGTGAAGCTGCTCTTCCCCGCGTCGGTCAACGCAGCGGTAAGCGCCGTATCCGCGCCGCGAATGTCGGTCAGCGCGCGCGCTACCTGCGCCCTGCCGAAATACGACGCCACGTTGGGCACGACAATGGCCGCCAGAATACTGATGATGGCGATGACCACCAACAGTTCGACCAGCGTAAACCCGCCCCGCCGCGCGGCCGCATGCGCACGCTTCGCGTTCATGTCCTTGCTCCTCGCCAGTTGACCGGCGTCCACTTCGCTATGCCGTTGGTCCTCTGCCCTCGCTTCGACACGCCGCGCCATCAACCGCTGATGGCGTCGCCGAGGCTGAATATGGGCAGATACAACGCGACCACAATAAATCCGATGACGCCGCCAAGACAGATGATAATGGCCGGTTCCATCAACGAGAGGAGCGCTTCCACCGCCGCTTCGACTTCCGCGTCGTAGATGTCCGCGACCTTGTTCAACATCGTATCGAGGCTACCCGTCTCCTCGCCTACGTCAATCATGTTGACGACCATGGACGGGAACACCTTCGATTCATCGAGCGGCGCGGCGATCGTGTCGCCTTCTTTGATGCTGTCGTGCACCTTCTGCACGGCGTTCTGAATCACTTCGTTGTTGATGGTCTCTTTGGTGATGCGCAACGCCTGGAGGATCGGCACGCCGGAGTTGAGCAGCGTCCCGAGCGTGCGCGCGAACCGCGCCACCGCCACCTTCGTTACCAAGTCGCCGACGAGCGGGATCTTGAGGACGACGCGGTCCATGATGCGTTTCACCAGCTTTATCTTGGACATGACCTTGATGGTGATGATGGTCGAATTGATGATTAGCAGCAGCAACCACCACTTCACTTTCATGAAGTCCGCCACGTCGACAAGGAACTGCGTGGGCGCGGGCAGACCGGCGCCGAAGTCCTGGAAAATCTCAGCGAACACGGGCACGACCCGGATGAGCAAGAAGCTCACGATGCCGGTCGCCGCGAGAACGACGAAGACGGGATAGACCATCGCGCCGCGCACGCGGCGGACCAGCGCCATGCGTTTTTCCATGAATATGGCGAGACGGTTCAGGACCGTCTCGAGCATGCCGCCCACTTCGCCGGCCCGCACCATGTTTACGTACAACCTGTCGAACGCTTTCGGATGCTTGGCCAAGCCTTCGGAGAACGTCGAACCTTGCTGCACGTCGGCCGAGATTTCGCGCAAGATGTCGCGAATCTTCGAGGGCTTCTGTTGCGAAATGAGGATATTCAAGCTGCGCAGCAGCGGCAGGCCGGCATCGATCAGCGTTGCGAGTTGACGAGTGAGAATCACGATTTGTTTTTGTTTGACGCCACCGAAGTAAAGTTCGTTGATGCCGCCCTTTTTCTTGCGCGCGCGCCGTTCGTCCGCCTTGCGCGCCTCGCGCATGCTGGTCGGGTACAACCCCAGCGACCGTACGTCTTGAATCGCCAACGCCTGATTGTCGGAGTCGATAATTCCGAACACCTCTTTGCCGTGCTTGTTTGTGGCCTTATAGGCGTATTTCAATTCTCGTCTCCCCGGCGGCTAAAAGTCGTCAAACTTTTCCGTGTGCTCGATCACTTCCTCGGCGCTCGTCACGCCCTGCACCGCCTTAATCAAGGCCTCTTCGCGCAAGGTGAGCATGTTCTGCGCCTTGCGGCTATACTTGCGGAGTTCGAATGCCATCGCCCGATTGAGGATAAGTTCGCGGATATGGTCATCCACGAGCAGGATTTCATAAATGCCTGTCCGGCCCTTGTAGCCCATGTAGTCGCAGGCCGCGCACCCCTTCGGGCGGAACAGCTTAAAATTCGGGTCGCGCCGCCACGCTTCCGGCACGCCCAACTCGTCGATTTCGTCCGGGTCCGGCTTGTACGCCTGCCGGCAATCGCGGCAAATTTTACGGACCAACCGCTGCGCCAACACACCCTCGAGCGAGGACGTGATCAAGAACGGTTCGACGTCCATGTCGAGCAAGCGCGTAATGGTCTCCGGCGCGCTGTTCGTGTGCAGCGTGCTCAATACCAAGTGCCCCGTCAGCGAGGCTTCGATAGCGATCTGCGCCGTCTCCAAATCGCGGATTTCGCCCACCATCACAATGTCCGGGTCCTGGCGCAATATCGAACGAAGGGACAGGGCAAACGTCAATCCGACTTCCTCGCGCACCTGCACTTGGATCAGCCCCTCAATCTGAAGTTCCACCGGGTCTTCGGTGGTGATGATCTTTTCCGAAACCTTGTTTAGTTCTTTCAGACAACCGTAAAGCGTCGTCGTTTTCCCCGAGCCGGTCGGCCCGGTCACGAGCAGAATTCCATTCGGCTTCGAAATCGTGTCCTGCAATTTGGACAATATTGGCTTGCTCATTCCGAGCCGCTCAAGATCGATGTTGACCGCAGTGCGGTCCAAAATGCGCATCACCACGCATTCGCCGAAGAGCGTCGGCAGCGTCGCAATACGAACGTCGACGTCGCTATCGCCAATCTTGAGTTCCACGCGCGCGTCTTGTGGAAGCCGCCGCTCGCCGATGTCCATGCTGCCGATGATCTTCACGCGCGAGATAAGCGCGAGCGAAATCGCCTTGGGCGGCGCGACGATTTCGTGCAGCTTGCCGTCCAACCGCAGGCGGATGCGGAATTCCTGCTCGTAAATTTCGAAATGAACGTCCGACGCCTTCTTCTGCACCGCCTCCAGCAACACCAAATTCACAATCTTGATTACCTCGGGCTCCTGAGCGAGTTCGACCAGGTTGTCTATGTCGCTTACGATTTGCTGTTGCCCGAGTTCCTCGAAGGTCATCGCCTTGTCACCGACGCGCTGAAGCAACTCGCCGATCGTTTCGTTGATAGAGTCGCCTTCGTAGGTGTAGTTGGTCTTTATCGCCGCCGACACGTCCGCTAAATTGCTGACCGCCCCCCTGATCGGCTGGCCAATGATCTGCTCGAGGTCGTCCAGTAAGCTGATGTTGAGCGGATCGGCGAGCGCGACGACCAGTTCGCCGGTCTCGAGTTCGCGGATCGGCACGATGTTGTAGAAGCGGGCGACGTCAGGCGGTACTTTGCGCAGGATTTCATCTTTGATCTTAAGGTTCGACAGATCAACGCGGTCCATCCCCTGCTGGACGCCCAGCGCCTCGAGTACGTCCTGCTCCTCGCACAACTCCATGCGTACGAGCACGCGGCCGAGGAAATCGCCGGTCAAGCGCTGGCGCTGTAACGCCTCGTCGAGCTCAAGCGGGGTGATTACGCCTTGCTCGATCAGGATTTCACCGATCGTGCGCCGCCGCTTCGGACCTCTCGATCCGCCGCCCGCGGGAGGCCGTGCTGCCACCGTCGCCATTGACTACCGCCGTTCGCCCGATGGATAGGGCCGTTCTTCCGGCTTATGCTCGGAATTCGTTACGTTCGTGTTCGCGGCGCTAATGCGCCTTGGCGGGTTGTCCGCCGCCGGGTTTGCCAGAATCCTCGCCCGCGATTGCTTTCACGTTGTGTTCAAATTCCTCGCGGTTCTGCACCTTGTCGAATGCTGCGTCGTAGCTGATGATGCCCTTCTTGTAAAGCGCGAGCAGGTGCTCGTCGAGAAGGTTCATACCGTACTTGTGTCCGGTCTGAATCGCAGATGTAATGCGATACGATTTGTTTTCTCGAATCAGGTTTTGAATGCCGGGGGTCGAGATCATAATCTCGAACGCTGCGACGCGCCCGAAGCCGCTTTTCTTCGGGATCAACGACTGCGAGATCACCGCCTTGAGATTGCCCGCCAGCTGCGTTCGGATTTGTTCCTGCTGGTTCGAAGGAAACGCGTCCACCAAACGGTCTATCGTGCGCACCGCCCCCGTCGTATGGAGCGTGCCGAACACCAAGTGTCCCGTTTCCGCCGCCGTCACCGCCGCCTCGATGGTTTCGAGGTCGCGCATTTCTCCGACGAGTATCACGTCCGGGTCCTGGCGCAATGCGCGCCGCAACGCCTCGGCGAACGACGGCACATCGACCCCTACCTCGCGCTGCGTAATCACGCTCTTTTTGTGATTGTGATAGAACTCGATCGGGTCCTCGATCGTGATGATGTGGTGGTCGTACTCCGTGTTCAAGAAATCGATCATCGCCGCCAGGCTCGTGCTCTTGCCCGATCCCGTGGGCCCGGTCACCAGTATCATGCCGCGCGGCTGGTTGATGACCTTTTTCATCGAACTCGGAAGGCCCAACTCCTCCATCGAATTGATGCGCCTGGGAATAATTCGCAACACCAAACCGATATTTCCGCGCTGCTTGAACACGCTTACGCGGAACCTCGCCACGTCCTCGAACGCAAACCCAAAGTCCGATCCGCCCACTTCCTGCAATTCCTGTTGGTTGTCCACCGACGCGATGCTCTTCATCAACCGTTCGGTGTCTTCCGGCCTCAACGGTTCGTCTCCGAAATGCACTAGATGCCCATGCACCCGGCCCACCGGCGGATTTTCGACCGCAAGATGCAGATCGGACCCCTCGCGATCGATCAGCATCCGCAACAGACTCACCATTTCGTATGCCATACGTCCCTCTACACTCCTCTTCGTTGCCGCGATTCAGGCAGGAATACGTTTCTACCGGCTATGCGGCGCCCTTCTCCGAGTCCTGACGGAGGGGCTCGTCCGGCTTCGTCCTTTTGTTCACTTCTTCGATCGTCGTAATCCCATTCAGCGTCTTTCGCCACGCGTCTTCGCGCAACGTGATCATTCCGTCCAATCGGGCTTGGCGCCGCAATTCCACCGTAGAAGCCCCCCGCATCAACATTTGACGCACGACGTCATTCGACAACAGCAACTCATGAATGCCCATGCGGCCGGAGTACCCGGTGCCGTTGCACGCGTCGCACCCGGCCCCGTGCAGCAGTTCGAGCTTATCGCGGTCGACCGCAAATCCGAGCCGGTGAAATTCGATGTCAGCCGGCGTGTATTGGACTTTGCACGCCGTGCAACTCGTGCGAACAAGGCGCTGCGCCAATATCGCGCGCACGCCTGACGCCACCAAGAACGGCTTGATGCCGATGTCGATCATGCGCACGAATGAACTCGGCGCGTCGTTCGTGTGCAACGTACTGAAAACCATGTGCCCCGTCAGGGCGGCCTTGATGGCGATTTCCGCCGTCTCGAGATCGCGGATTTCGCCGACCATCACGATGTCCGGATCCTGGCGGAAGATCGCGCGTAGCGCGCGAGAGAAGTTCCAACCTATCTCGTGGTTGATCTGCACCTGGTTGATGCCCGTCAACTGGTATTCCACCGGATCCTCGACTGTGATCAGCTTCGTGTCGGGCTTGTTCAAGTTGTGCAGCGATGCGTAGAGCGTCGTTGTCTTGCCCGACCCCGTCGGGCCCGTGACGAGTATCACCCCCGTCGCCGAGCCAAGCAGGTTCTCCCAATTGCGTTGATTGTCCGGACTGAACCCAAGCTGCCCCAATCCGAGTTTCAGGCCTTCCTTATCGAGAATACGCATTACCATGCTGGGTCCGTAGTAGGCCGGCAAGCTGCTCACGCGTAAGTCAATCGAACGGTTACCAATCTGCATCTTAATACGGCCGTCTTGCGGGACCCGTTTCTCCGCGATGTCCATGCCCGACATAATTTTCAGGCGGGAAATAATGGCCGCTTGCGCACGCTTGGGCGGCTTGGGCATCAGGTGCAACACGCCATCTACTCGGTAACGAACCTTTACGTCGAACTTCCCCGGCTCAACGTGTATATCGCTCGCACGTAGCCGGAATGCCTCCATAATCAAATGCTGGACGTACCGCACCACAGGACTGTCCGCGTCGTCGTCATCCTTCGGCGCGCCTGTCGAGTCCAGTTGCGCCTCGTCCATGTCGATGCTGTCCATGCTCATGCTGCTCATGCTGCCATCGGACGAAGCGAAGCTGCTTCCCAGGCTGCTTCCAAAGCTGCTACCAAAACTGCTGCCCGTCCCGGTGCCCATGCTCGAGCTGCCTAACGAACTCAGGTTCGACATACTGCTCAACGTGCTCATCGTGCTCGCGCTGCTCACCGTCGAAAGCATAGTCTCGACCGTCTGATCGGCCAATCCGTAGTATTTGCCGAGCGCCTGGCTAATTTCGTCCGGCGCGGACAACACGGGTTCGATCGGCCGATCCAACAGCCGCTGCAGATTGTCCAAGCTGTTAATATTCGTTGGATCCGCTGTAGCGATTACTAACACCTCTCCGCGCTCTTCCAGAGGGACCACGCGGTAGAGTGTCGCGATCCGGGAATCGATCAAATTGCGAATACGTTCGGGAATTTCCCGCTCGGATATCTTAATGATCGGAATTCCAAGCTGCTGGGCCAGCGCCTCCGAAATATGACTCTTGCTGATATGGCCGAGCCGTACAAGGACCTCGCCAATCTTTTTGCCGGACATCGTTGTTTGCTGACGATGAATGGCTTCATCAAGTTGGTCCTTGGTGATGATCCCCCGATCCACCAACTGCTGGCCGAACATGCTGTATTGATGGACCGCCATAACTAGGGCCTCTGCCGCTCCATAACAATCTACCAAAGGTAGCGCGAAAAGTCAATGTTAATAATACTAGTCTCTATTGATACGCAAGGACTTACGATAGAAAGTGTCAACAATTTACCCTGCCCCGCACCCCACAACCGAAACGGAGGCGTGGAGGAAACGTGCAAAGACCCTTCAACGCCTCTGACTTTACGACTCCCCGGCGCGAGCCGAATTGCCGCGCCGGCACAACTCAGTCCGCGCTCGCGACTTTCTCCAAGCCAAGCCTGCGTCCCGTCAACGGCATCGACATAACTTGATTGCCTTCAGGCTCGGCGGCGCGCTCCATCTCGCCGAGATGCACCATCCCCGTGACTGCACCGGTCGCGTCGACTTTCGCCTCGACGCGCATCGATATCCCACCGCCGCCCTGCGTCACCATTGTCGACTCGAAGGAAAAACCGTCGTCATTCCGTTCGATGTTCCAAAGGGAACTCGAAAACATCACGTTGCCCATGGACAAGTACCACACCGGGTCGCCCTCTTCAGGCAAGTATAGCCCCCACGGCAACCCATACAATCCCGACATGAGATAGCTGTCGTTGGCGTCGTGGTCGGCCAACAGCGCCTCAATTTTCTTTTGCGGCGGGGCCGGTTTGGGCGCGACGCCTTCTTCGGCGACGAACTCCATAAACCCGACGAACATCTCCTCAAAGGTCGGATCGCGGTAATATACCGTCCTCTTCGGATCGGGGTTCGCCGTGTTCGCTTCCGAATTGTCATACGCCGCCGTAACGACCACGCGCGTGCCCGCCGGTACGGAGACGGGTTCCTTCGGGTAGTAAATCCATTGCCAGTTGTAGTCGTACTGAGGGACGTTCAGCAGCGTCTCCTCGCGCCCATCGGGATAAATCGCGCGATACATCATGCTCTTTCCGCGCATGTGCATGTGCGGCAAAAACGACACGATCCGGCTGTCAGCGTCGAACAAATACATCGCCGTCTTTTCGTAGTTCGCCTCGCCCGGCGGGATTTTCAGGCCCAAATTCACCGCAAACGTCGTGGAAATACTCTTCTTAAGGTCACCCTCTCCAAAATAGAGCCCGAGTTTCGTCACGTCCTTCGTATCTTCGCCGCAGGCGTGGTAGTGCATGTTGAACGTCATCGGCTGCTTCTTAGTCAGCTTCCTGCCCATGCCTTCGGGATAAACCGTCGCCTGCGAACCAGCCACGTAGACCAAGAAGATTTCCGCCTGACCGCCGCCGCGTTGCTGCGCCTCCTCTACGTCATCGGATCCGGACGACATCCGCAAATCGCCTAAGAACGACAACACGTGATGCACGACGCGCTTGTCCCCCGGCATGAATTCGATCGCCCGCACCCAACGCGCCTCGGGAAGATCGACCATCGCGAAACGGTTTGGAAACAAATCTTCCATCGCAGCGGGCACGATCTGTTCGGGCAACTCCACGACGTAGTCCGGCTCGCCGAGCTGCCACCCCTCGCCGAATACCGGCGCGGGCGGCATGTCCGCCGGATTTCCCCGAGGCGCTCCGTCGTCGACCCACGCGGCTATCGTCTCGATTTGCCCTTTCGTCAGCCGCATGTCGTTCGCGAACACGCCATACTTCGGATCCACCTTCCAGGGCGGCATATCGCCCTTCACTACTTTCTCTTTCATCGCCTTCGCGAAAGGCCGCACCTCGTCGTAGGTCAGTAGCGACATCGGCGCCACTTCTCCCGACCGATGACACCGCACGCAATTGTCAAACAAAATCGGCGCAACGTCCTTCGCATACGTCAGGGCGTCGCCGTACGACAACATGGGGACGCCAACTACCAGCACTGCGAACACAATGGCATGTCGAACACGAATCATCGGACCAGTTCCTCGAATTGGAAAACAGCAAATCATAAGCTTAACGCCCCCTAGCATCAACAGACGACTTTCGCCTCATTGCCCAGAATGGGGAGGGCGAGGCTCCCGCCGAGCCTGCGATCACACAACGCAAAACGGGTCGCGCTCGACAAACTCCGTAACTTGAAGGCCCTCGCACTCGGCGCGCAGATAGTTTGCGAGCGCGGGCACGATCCATTTCTCCGTGCCGTGGTGCCCGGCGTCGATGACCGCAAGTCCGCGCTCGAGCGCCAATTGTGCCTCGTGATACTTCACGTCTCCGGTAACGAAAACATCGACGTCGTTGGGCACGTGTTCGATACTCCCACCACCGGCGCCGCCCATGACCGCGACGCGTTGCACGGGATCGGCGAGGTCGCCGACGACCCGAACATGCTGGACCTCGAGTTGTTTGCGCGTCAGCTTCGCGAACTCGCCGAGCGGCATCGGTTTGTCCAACGTTCCGCGCAACCCGAGCGAAATGGTGGAGTCATTCCCTTCAAGCCGCACGAGATCGTACGCGACTTCTTCGTAGGGGTGCGCATCGACGAGCGCGCTGATGATTGCGCCCGAACGCGCTTTGGGCACAAGGACCTCGAAGCGCAACTCCGGCTCCTCGTTCACTTTCCCCTTCAGGCCCACAACCGGAGACGACGATTCGTCCGGCAGAAAAGTACCCGTCCCCGGCGCGCTGAACGAGCAGTAGCGGTAGTCGCCGATGACCCCGGCCCCGGCGTTGCACACCGCTTCGCGCACCTTCGCGAGCGAATCGCGGGGAACAAACGTGATGAGCTTGAGCAATTCCGCGTGCGGCACGCGCAACAGCGGCGAGACGGTCTTGAGTCCGATGCGTTGGGCGAGGACGTCGTTCACCCCGCCGGGTGTGACGTCGAGATTGGTATGTGCCGCGAAACACGCAATCTTGGCGCGGGCCACGTCGAGGCAAAGCCGCGCGACGGGGTTGTCATCGCGCAGATCTTTGAGCGGCTCCCAAATAAGCGGATGGTGCGACACGATAAGATCGGCGCCCGCGCCGCATGCCGCCGCGACCGACTCGTTCGTAACGGACAACGTTACAAACGCGTGCGCGGTGTCGGCATCCGGACGGCCCGTATGCAAACCGATACGGTCCCACGAATACGCGAGGCCAGGCGGTGCGAGGGCTTCAACCGCGCGAATAACGTCGCGGACCTTCAACTGCGGCATTCCATTAAATTTCCCTCGCCATGCCGTATGCCTGATCGGGTCATTTTGACCGTCGACGTCCCACTCAATCAATCAAGCGTGTGTCCGTTGCTGGCGTAGGCCCTCATTTGCTATGCTTTCGCGCTTTGCGTGCCGGCGGAATTTTGGCCGGGGCGCTACCTTGCCTATCGAAAGGAGGTGAATGCACGTGAGAACATACGAAGCGCTCTACATCGTTCCGCCTACATTAACGGACGATGAGGTCCAAACGATAGCCAAAGGGGTCGAACGACTCGTCACCGAAGCAGGTGGCGCTATTGTGCGCTCGGAGGTCTGGGGAAAACGGCGTCTAGCCTATACCGTCAAGCGGTTTAGCGAAGGCATCTTCCTGCTGGTCCGGTTCCAGTCGCCATCGGCGTTTCTCCAAAAGCTGGAGACACACTACCGTTTGCACGAGGACATTATCCGGTTTCAGACGGTGCACTTCGACGAGAAAATGCTGAAGCTCGAAATCGAGCAACTGCAACGTACCGAGGCCGCGATGAAGGCCCGGGAAACCGATCGCGAACGCGGTGAAGAAGACGAAGAAGAAGACGACACCCGGCCACGCCGCCGCGGGCCGCGACCACAAGGTCGCGACTATGGGCGTGACTCGGACGACGAGCCGTCTCGAGTGACCGCGGACGTCTAACCGTTTTAGGAAGGGGACATCATGGCTGACTTCCGGATGCCAGACTTCAATAAAGTGTTTCTCACGGGCAACCTCACGCGAGACCCCGAGTTGAAATACCTGCCCTCGGGCATGGCCGTGTGCAAGCTCGGCCTCGCGGTGACGCACCGTTACAAGACCAAAGAAGGAGAACAGCGCGAAGACACGCTGTTCATTAACATTGACACATGGAGCAAATCCGCCGAGTATTGCGGTCAGAACCTAAAAAAGGGGATGCCCATTCTCGTTGAAGGTACATTGCGCAGCGACGAATGGGAGGACAAGGCTTCGGGCCAAAAACGCACCGCCATCAAAGTCACCTCGGAACGCATCCAGCGTTTGTCGTGGGACGATCGCGGCGCGGGCGGCGCCAGTGGTGGCGGTCCAGGCGGGGGCGGCAAGCCCCAGCCTCGGGCCATCGAAGAACCAATCCCCGAAGACGACATCCCGTTTTGATCGCATCGGCAACCAAGTTTAGGAATATTAGGACATGGCACGATTTCGAGGACGCGGACGCGTCAACACCAAAAATAAGAAGAAGAAGAGGCGGACGAGCAAAAAGGTCTCGCGGCTGACGCAGGATCGGGTCGTTTATATCGATTATAAAGACGTGAACATGCTGAAGCACTACGTTACGGAACGCGGAAAAATCATTCCGCGCCGCATTACGGGCGCGACCGCCAAACAGCAACGCATGCTCACCGAGGCGATCAAACGCGCTCGCGGCATCGCGTTGCTACCCTTTTCGGCGGACTGACGCGCGCGGCGATGGGCCGGTATTTCCCGGCGCTCCTTTTCACCGCCTGCACGCTCATCGTGTTCGGGCCGGTGGGAGCGGTGTTTGGAGCGACCGCGACGGCGATAGTCGTCGCGGGCGGAAAGCCGGTGCTCGGTTTGCCGTTTGTTGCCGCCGCCATGGTGGCAGGTTGGCTGGCCGCGGACGCGTGGTACGGGTTGCTACTCGCGCTCATGGTCGCCGCCCCGGGCGGATGTATCGGGTGGCTGGTGCGCCGTGGAAACAACTTTTCGATTGCTACGTTCGGCGGCGCGCTGGTGTTGGCGCCATTAAACGTAGCGCAGTTGCCGCTCGCGAGAACAGCAGTGATGGAGTCTCGCGGACTTCTCGTGGAGGCCGCGGCAAAGGACGAAGCAGGCGAACGAATCGATGTCATGATCGCCGGTTTCGATTGGATACTCGAGCATTGGAATGATCTAGCGTACGGGGCCGCGTTTTCTTCGTCGTTGTTCGTTTGTTGTGTGACGGCGACGCTCGTCGGCGCATGGCTCCGGCGGACGGGCCAACTGCCGCCGAGCTTGGGATCGTTCCGCGATTTCCGCCCGCCTGAGTGGTTGGTGTGGCCGCTCATCGCGGTCGCGATTGGTTGGTTCGCCTACTATTGGCGATGGCAAGACGAATGGCTCCGGGCCGTATCGCTTAACGCGGCCCTAGGGTTGATGAACGTATATTTGCTCAACGGATTCGCTATTGCGGTCTATGCGGCGGCGGTCTTAAGGCCGCACGCTGTAGTTATTGCGATGGTGGCAGTTGGGATGGTGTTCCTGAATATGTGGCCGATGCTCATGGGTTTCGGGCTTTTCGACACCTGGATCGAGTTTCGGAAGAAACTGGACGCGGCAGCCGCGCGCGCCGCGGGTACTTCGGACGATGCGCGGCACTAAACGTCTATGTGGAGGACGACGACATGAAAGTTATTCTGTGCGAAGAAGTCGACGCTGTCGGCGAAATGGGTGACACGGTCAACGTGGCCGCCGGGTACGCCCGGAACTTTCTAATTCCGCGCAAGCTCGCCGTGCCCGCCGAATCATCGAGTGCGAAAAGAATCGCCCACGAGATGCACATCATCAAACGGCGCGAGGAAAAGCTCCGGCAAAAGTACGGCAACGTCAAGAAAACGCTCGACGGCGCAAAGGTCGAGTTCACCGTCAAGGCCGGCGAAGAAGGCAAGCTCTTCGGCTCGGTGACCACGTCGCACATCGCGGCGCAACTCGCCACGCTTGGCCACGACGTCGACCGCAAGAAGATCAGGCTCAAAGAGCCAATCAAGAGTATCGGCGAGCACGAAGTCGCCATTAAACTCATGAAGGACCTCGAGGCCAAGGTAAAGGTCATCGTGCATGCGGAAGCAGTCTCCGAGGAAGAAGTCAAGGCGGTGGTGCTTCCCGGCGTCGATATGGAGACCGCCGGCGGCGAAGGTGCGCGCTACGACGACGACGAACGCGGCGACCGCTGATCGGCTTATTCAGACGCCCTGTGCATGGGCGGTGAAGAACTAAAAGTACGCGCCGTCCGGCCAAGCCGGGCGGCGCGTTTCGATTGTGAACAGTTTGAATTATTTGTTCACAATTTCAAACTTCATGATGATAAAAAATGCTTGACTCCCAGGCGTTTGAATACTAACGTGCTGCCGGGGAACTAGTCCGCAATTGCGGACGCGAATTCGGGGGAATGCTCGCCGGTGGCCGTAGTACGGGAACCTAAGCTCGTCTTTGACCGCATGCCGCCCCAGAACTTGGACGCGGAGCGGTCCGTGTTGGGCGCGATGTTGCTCAACCCCGACGCCGTGGGGACGGTGGTCGAGGTGCTGCGCGACGAGACAGCCGATGTCTTCTACAGCGAAGCGCATCAACACGTCTACAACGCGGTCGTAAATCTATACCGCGAAGGGTCCCCAATCGACGTCGTTACGTTGATTGAACAGCTCAGTCGCGACCGGACGCTCGATAGTTGCGGCGGCATGGCGTATATCAGCGACCTCGCCGGCGCGGTCCCCACCTCCGCGAACGTCGAATACTACGCGCGCATCGTGCTCGATTCCGCAATCCTGCGCAGATTGATCAGCGCGTGTACGCGTTTCGCGGGCGAGGCCTATGGTTTGCCGGGCGACGTGACCCAGTTGCTCGACGCCGCCGAAGCCGAAATCTTCAAGATCGCCGAAAAGCGCCAACTGACGCCAATCCACAAAGTCAGCGATCTGCTCGCGGAATCGATCCACCGCATCGAAGACATCATCAAGTCCCGCACCGGCATCACGGGCGTTGGAACCGGGTTCGCGAAACTCGACGAATACACGTCCGGATTTCAGCGGTCCGACATGGTCGTGCTCGCGGCGCGCCCGTCGGTTGGAAAGACCGCCTTTGCCCTAAATATTGCGGCGAATTGCGCCATCAAGGATGGGAAACGGGCGCTTCTGTTCAGCCTCGAAATGAGCAAGGAGCAACTCGTTCAGCGTCTGCTCTGCATGGAAGGCGGCATCAATTCGCGCCGGCTTCGGACCGGTTTCCTCGCCCAATCCGAAATGCCCAAGTTGCAACACGCCGCCGACAAACTCAGCCGCGCGCCCATTTACATTGACGACACGCCCAACATCAGTATTATGGAATTGCGCTCCAAGGCGCGCCGCCACGCGGCGCAATACGGTGTCGATATTATTGTCGTCGACTACCTTCAGCTCATGTCCTCACCGCGGCGGACCGAGAGCCGGCAGGTGGAAATCTCCGAGATATCGCGTGGAATAAAAAGTATCGCGCGCGAACTCAGCATCCCGGTCGTCGCGCTGTCCCAGCTGAGCCGCGAAGCCGAAAAGGACGACACCGGAAGCCCGAAACTTTCCCACCTCCGCGAGTCGGGCGCCATCGAACAGGACGCCGACGTGGTCCTCATGTTGGCAAGGCCGCCGAAGCACGAACTCGAAGAAAACCCCGATGTCATCAACGTGAGCCTGGCTAAGCAACGCAACGGGCCGACCGGCGAGTTCAAGCTGATGTTCGACCGCAATCTGCAACGGTTTCGGAATTTCGCCGATGATGTGCCCGCAACCGCCGGCCCGCCGCGCGGAGCGGGGTTCACGCCCCCGCCAAACGTTGAAGTGGCGTACTACGAGGACGACGAAGTGCCGTTTTAACGGGCCGATCCTCGTTTCCGCGCCACAGTCACACGAGATCCGCCGAGCAGCTTCGGCGGCGGATTTGTATTCTGGTGCGCCAATGATGAGTATATGCGGATGACTTCGAGAACTTTCGCGCAGCAATGAGAGGTCACCGATGAAATTACATCTACACATTTGGCTTCCCGCATGTGTCGCCATGTTCGCCGCGTCGTTCGCGCCCGTCCGTGCGCAGGAAGAACAAAAGGTCTTTTCCGGGCAAGACGTGTACCGGCTGTGGTGCATCGTATGCCACGGCCCGCGCGGCCAAGGCAGCCCTCTCGGCAAGGCGCTGACCGATGTCGTCGCGTTGAATAGGTCTGACGATGAAATCTTTCAAGTCATATTTCAAGGCCGCGCGAGCACCGGAATGACCGCGTTCGGCGAAGCGCTGGCCGACGAGGAAATTCACAATGTGGTCGGGTACGTTCGCGAGCTGCAAGGGCGAAGCGTCGAGCGCGCAGCGAAACAGAAAGTCGAAGTCCAACAGACCGTCGCCTCCATCGAGCTCGCCCGAAAAGGCGAAGAGATTTTCACCGGCAAGGCCAATTGCATCAAGTGCCATTCCTACGCTACCCGCGGCGGCATGCTCGGCCCGGCGCTCGACGGCGTCTCTAAACGATTGACCCCCGAACTCCTGCGCGAGGCCGTCGCCGATCCCAGTAAAACGATTGCCACGGGTTTCGAAACGAAGGTAGTCGAAACCAAGGATGGCGCGACAATCACGGGCCTGTTTCGCAACGAGAACCAACAGTCGTTTCAACTTTTGAGCGACGATGGCTTGATGTGGCGGATCTACTACAAGAAAGACCTGAAATTGGTCAGGGATCTTACCGGTTCGTACATGCCCCACGACGCATACGACGCCCTCTCACAAGAAGAGAAGGACGCGTTGATAGCGTTCGTCGGCGCGTTATAGCGACGTATAGCCGACTCGCGCCTCCGTCCGGTAAAGTTCTTCGCATACGAGGGGATGGCCGCAACTCCATCGTCATCCCAGCGCGTCGGCAAGCCGTTTCCCGTCTATCTGTCTTTCGCGAATGACGAGCTTGAGTGCGGAGTCTTGCTTCCTTTTCGGCGCATTTCGACTCCGGACTGGTTCACGGGTAAGCAGAGGCAGTATCCTTATGGAACCCAACGAGCAGTATCAATTCAATGAACGTGATTGTCGATCTCTGCGTGGTTCCGATAGGCGTCGGCGTATCGCTCTCCGAATACATCGTGGAGTGTTCGCGCGTCTTGAAGGATGCAGGTCTAAAGACCCAACTCCATCCGTATGGGACCATCATCGAGGGGGAATGGGACGAAGTTTTCGCGGCGGTCCGCAAGTGCCATGAAGCCGTCCACGACAAAGGCGCCCCTCGAATCACTACAACGATTAAGTGCGGTACACGCGTAGATCGAATACAGACCATGGAAGACAAGGTCGAGAGCATTTTGAGGCATCTATGAGATCACGTGCCTGCGTTTCTCTGGTTCTTTTCGCTTCGGTTGCCGTCGCTCAGGATCTTCCTGCTCCGCAGGGTTTCGCCAACGCGCGAAGCGGGCAGACGATCTTCCAGGCCACGAAGGCGGGCGACGAAAAGATCGTCAAACAGTACCTCGACCAGGGTGTGGACATTCACCAACGTGACGCGCGAAACAACTCCCTGATTTGGCTCGCGGTCGAATCCGACGATCCAGTAGTCCTCGAAATGATTCTCGCGGCCGGGGCCAATCCGAACGATCCCAAGGGCCGATACGAAGTAAGGCCGCTTCACGAGACCGCGTACGATTCCAAACTTTCGATGACACAGGCCCTGCTAGATCATCGGGCAGACGTCAACGCGGCGGATTTTGACGGATTCACGCCGCTGCTTCGCGCCGCCTCGAACAATCAACCGGAGACAGTCAAGCTCCTTCTCCAAAGCGGCTCGTATCCGCTCGCGAAAAATAAGGGCCTGGAAACGTTGCTGCACATCGCCTCCCTAAGACAGAGCCTCCCTATCTCGCAACTTGCAATCGATGCCGGCGTCGATGTGAACGCCAAAGGTCCGTCGCTTATGACTGCCTTGCAAATTGTGGCGGCGTCCGATCGGCTCGACTTGGTGCAACTACTTCTCGACCATGCCGCGGACGCGACCGCGCCGGACACGAACGGTGTTACTCCCCTCCATGCCGCCGCTCAAAGCGGATCCGTGGCGGTAGTCCGTGCAATTATAAAAGCTGGCGCAGAACTCAACGCGCGGACGCTCAACGACGAAACTCCACTACTGCTGGCGGCGCGCGCCGGATCCCTCGAAGCCGCGAGGGCCCTCATCGATGCCGGCGCGGACCTGACGCTTGAAGACAACGAAGGCCATACTCCGTTGCTAACCGCGCTACGACAATCAAGGATGGAAATTGTCGATTTGCTCGTTGGATTGGAATCGGACCATACCACCAACTCGGCGGGCGTCACGCCGCTTATGGCCGCGGCCGGGGAAGGTTCGATTGAAGTCGTGCGCCTGTTGCTCGAGAAAGGTTCGTCACCAACCCGGCTCAGTCTTGATCGCGGGTGGAATGCCCTGCACTACGCGATATCGCGCAACGACGCACCCACCACGCGGCTCCTCATCGAGAACGGTGCGGATATCGCCATTCGGACCCGAATCGGGATGACCCCGCTGCAACTCGCCGTCGAACTCGATGCTGCGGACGCCCTACGCGAGTTGGTGATGGCGGGAGCACAAGTCAACGAGGTACAAACCCGCACCGGTTGGACCCCCATGTTCTCTGCAGTAAGCCGCGGCGATAAACACACGGTGCAAGCCCTTTTCGAACTGGGAGCAGACGTCGGTCCTGTAGACGTGTTGGGGCGCAACGTCCTACACATCGCAGCGCTGCGCGATCGAAGCGAGATTGCGGCCCTACTCATCGCGCACGGCGCGGATGTACGGATTGCGGACGCCAACGGCGACACACCGCTACACGCCGCCGCGAACGTGAATGCCGCCAGTGTGGCCGAGGCGCTTACCGCCGCAGGTGTGGACGTAGCGGCGCGAAATGCCGAGGGGAAATCAGCAATTGATATCGCCCGTGGGAAGGGGTTTTCTTTACTCGCAGATCAATTGGAACGCCATATCGATCCCGGACCTCGCCTTCGCCGAGAACTACTGGCCTCAGTATGCCGCTCGGTTGTCGAAGACGGAGACGTCGACGTCCTGCGAATGGGGTCAGTCACTCCTCGCGAATTGACGGACGCGGGGCAATACTTACTGCATCAGGTATCGGAGACCGACAACGTCGCCACCCTCCACGCACTGCTAAAGGCCGGCTTCAAAGTTTCGACCCGAGACGCCGAGGGGTTGCAACCGCTCCATCACGCGGCCGGCGCGGGTGCGGCGGCCGCGACCCGTGCGCTGCTGCGCGTCAAGGCCGCTCCGAATGATCAAAAAAACTTGGCCAAGTATGCACCGCTGCACTTCGCCGCGGCCTCCGGGAATGAAGAAACGGCGCGGGCTCTGCTCGATGCAGGCGCCGACCCATCTCTGCGCAACGCGATTGGCCAAACGCCGGCGGACACTGCCCGGCTCGCCAACCATCCCGAATTGGTGGCTGTGTTGGAAAGCGGTATCGAGGCGCTCGCCTCAACGAAATCGCGCTGAAAAGGCCCGCTACGATTGCACGAGAGAATCTTCCCGCGAGGCGACCCGAGCGCACTCCGCCAGCACTGCGGCGCCTACAAGTATGCTCTCTTCCGCGGCAAAGAATTTCGGCGAGTGGGCCGGAATGGTTTCACCGCCCTGCTCACGCGCTCCGATGCGCAGGAAGCATCCCGGCACGCGTTCCAAATAAAACGCGAAATCCTCGCCGCCCATGTTCAGAAAGCCCAGCGGTTTCAAAGCGTCGCCGCCGAGCACGTTCGCGACCGCGGCACGTGCCCACGCCGTCGGGCCCGAAGGGTTCACGATCGGTGGTGCTCCATTCAGCAGTGTTACCTCCGCCTTTAGGCGGTAAGTTTCCGCAACCGACTGGGTCATCCGGTTCAATTCGTCCCAAAGTAAGCGGCGCGTATCGGCCTCCACCGCACGCAATGTTCCCTGCAAAACGGCCTCACCCGGAATAATGTTCGGCGCAGTGCCCGAATGGATCTGTCCAACAGTCACAACGCCCGGCGTCGCGGGATTGAGCCGCCTCGATACAATCGTCTGCAACGCCCCGATGAGCGCGCCGGCCCCAACAACGGGATCTGCGGATTCGTGCGGGCGCGCCGCGTGAGAGGCTTGGCCGGTGAGGATAATTTGCCAGGAGTCGGCGGAGGCGGCGACGGGGCCCTCCTGGGCGACCACGGAACCCACCTCGAAACGCCTGTCGACGTGGGCGCCGAAGATGGCGCGGACGCCGTCGAGCGCGCCCGAGGCGAGTATGGCTTCGGCGCCTTGGCCGACTTCTTCGGCGGGTTGGAGGACGATCAAAACGTCGCTGTTTGCTGGGTTATTTGCTAGTAATCGGGCCGCGCCGATGGTCCACGCGGCGTGGACGTCGTGGCCGCAGGCGTGCATTACGCCGGGGTTCTCGGAGGCGAAATCGAGACCGGTATTTTCGTGGATCGGGAGGGCGTCGATATCGCCTCGTAGCGCCACCGGAGGCGCTCCGGAATCCTTCCCGCGCACCCGCGCGACCACGCCAGTGCCCGCAAAACGCCCGAGCGAGACGGGACTTTGTATGGCGAGCGCGTCGTAAAGCCGTGTCGCCGTACGCTCCTCTTTCCAGGAAAGTTCGGGGTGGCGGTGCAGATCGCGCCTGAGTTCGACGAGTTCATCTCGAAGCTCGGGCGAAACGCCGTACATGGCGCGGCGGGACTATTTGCCGAAATTGATTTGGCGTTGCGCGTCGATGATAACGTCCATCAAGCGAACGATGCCGTCGAGCTTGATTTCGAGACGCGACTGTTGCGCCATGGCGGGCGCCTCGCGCTCAACGGTCAAGCTCGTAAAGTGCTTGGTTTTCATACAACTTTCCTCGTTTGCATCGCTTACGCTGTGGTATCGTCGTTGCAACCAGTAGATCCGCCGGAGCCGAATAGATCGATGATCAGTATGACCGCACACTCGGCAAACCCAATGATAAAGTCGATCTTGATTTCCAATCTGGACGTCTGCGCCTTCGCGGGCGCTTGGGTCAGACTTTGAATGTGCTTCATAAATGCTCGCTCCCTTGGCGCAAAACACACACGAGTTGCGGATCAAAGTAGCCGGAACACGGCACGATTGTCAACAATTACCCGCGAAGACACTGACCACACAAATTCAGCCGCAAGAGAACCCCTGCTTTCGCAGGGGCAGGCGCAAGGAACACGAAAGATAACAACGACTATGGAACTTTGAGTTCTTGCGTTCCTTTGTGGCGATTTCAGATGCTAATCTCGGCATGCTTGAGGATAAAATTGGCCGCGAAACAACGCAAGGAACGCAAAAGATGACAACGATCAAGGAACTCTGCGATCTGGTGCGCGAGACTGCATACTCCATTCACGTTTACCACGGGCACGGACATTTGGAGAAGGTGTACGAAAACGCCTTGGCGCATCGCCTGCGCAAGGCCGGATTGAAGGTCGAGCAACAATACCCGCTGAACGTCTACGACGAAGATGGGGCCTTGATTGGCGAATACTTCGCCGACTTATTCGTCGATGGGCGGCTGATCGTCGAGTTGAAGGCATGCCGGAAGCTGGCGGATGAACACACCGCGCAAATCCTGGGTTACCTCAAATCGGCACACATCGAAGATGGATTGCTCATCAACTTCGGCAGCTACAAGTTCCAAATCAAAAAATACATCATGGGCCGAGGCAACTCCGCCGACGACCAAGGAAATTCGGGCGCTTTGCTCTCTCTATTTTCTGCGTTCTTTGCGTTCCTTTGCGGCCATTCTTCTTGATCGCCTCGATACGCTCGGCGATAAATTCAGCCGCGAGAGAACGCAAGGAACACGAAAGAGAAAGTGACCAATGCACGATGAGGTGTGATGCGCCGGCCTCGGCGAGGCGGGCGTACGGTACGAACGACTCAACGCAGAGGGCGCGAAGGACTGCGGCGAGCGCCGAGGACAAACATCGCCGCCGCGAGCATGAGTAATAGAGCGCAGTCTGTAGCATGGGCTTCCAGTCCATGCACCCGAGCGCCCGACGCGGAACACTGCGGCCCTTCGCCTTCTCCCTCTCCTTCACCACCCGCGATCTCGTTCAAATCGTCGCGCGTGAGGCCCAATTCGCCGGCGTCGA
>CAYXRK010000010.1:0-18209 GCA_964467615.1 uncultured Nitrospirales bacterium
CACACCCCGCGCAGGCGTGAGTTTTCTGGTCATTCCGCTCGATTCTCCAATACATTTATACCCGATAAACCTGGATAAAGCGAATTGCGGAAAACCAATAAACCTGTTTCGCCCCAACAGGAGCACGGACATTCCTGTCCGTGTGCCGGGCCGCCGGGCTGGGCTGGAAAGCCCGGTCTCCTTTGCTTTCCTGTCCGTGTGCATGTGGCCGACAGCCCTTCGACCCTTCGACAAGCTCAGGGCGAACGGGCTTCGGCGGCATTCCTGCCCGCGTACCTACATCTCAGCCCGCGCTTCGATGTACTTCTCATCTGCGTCCGTCTGCGTCATCTGCGGACAAGTAAATAGGCATTTTCCCCCACGTCGACACGCATTTCGATCAATAAAACCGGCCATTTTTCAAAAAAACAGGTCAACACCCGGTGTTATATAGATAGGCGCGGTTCCCTCACCGCCCGTTACCCGGCGCGGCGCGTTCCCAAGAACGGCGAAATCGGCGCTTTTGAGCGAATTGGAGCGGTAAATCAGCGCTTTAGAGCGGTAAATGGGAGGTAAAAAGGCATGAAAAAGAGACCACTGATCGACGTAAGTCCAATGATATCAACGGTCGACACCCTCGAGTCGCCACATTCCGGCCTCGATGGGCCTCCTTAAAAATCATTTTACGTAAAAGGATTTTTACGGACGGCCCATCGCGGCGGACACCCACCCTCGTATTTCCCGCGCTCGGGGCAACTCTTTCTTCGCGTTTTGAATTGTATAGAGTACAGTATCTGTACCATTACATATAGCTTACTCATTACCTGATCAATACTTAGCGATCGGTCTGGTCGCGAGGTGGAGCGGAGGCGTTGGAGGAACAGGACTAACGCCGCCACGATCCCCTGTCCCGAATGGACCCGATCGATCAGTTGCCGGACTGCATTAGTTGAAGCAGTCGATTGTTGAGGACTTCGGCGGAGTGGACACCCATCTCCTTGAGGCGGTGGTTGAGCGCGGCGACCTCGACGATGACGGACAGGTTCCGGCCTGGGCGCACGGGGATGACGATGTGCGGGAGTTTCACGCCGAGGATGTCGGCGTGCTGATCGTCGAGCCCGGTGCGGTCGTACTTTCTAGTGTCGTCCCACTCCTGCAACTCGACGACGAGCGAAATCCCCTTCGCGTTGGTGACGCGGCCGACGCCAAACATGCTTCGGACGTCTACGATGCCGACGCCGCGGATTTCCATGCAGTGTTCTATGGCCGGGTTGGTGAAGGCCGTCAGCGTGTCTTCGCCGGTGCGCTTAATCGTTACGGAATCGTCGGCGACGAGGAGGTGCCCGCGTTCAACGAGTTCGAGCGCGACTTCGCTTTTGCCGATGCCGGGCTTTCCGAGCATCAAGACGCCGACGCCGTACACATCGACGGCGGTGGCGTGCATTTGCGTCGTCGGGGCGAACTCCTCGGCCAAGAAAATAATGATGCGGCTGATGAGTTCGTCCGTCGAGAGGTGCGATTGGAGGATCGGCACGCCCCGGCGATTGCACATGTCGAGGAGGAGGTTGACGGGATGCAGGTTCCGGGACACCACAAACGCCGGTATCTCAAACGAGAACAAGTTCTCGAGGCGGAATTCGAGGAGCGAGGTCTTGACCCGTTCCATATAGTGAATCTCGGTGTTTCCGAGGATTTGGATTCGGTCGCTCGCGAAGAAATCGAGATAGCCGCTGAGCGCGAGCCCGGGACGGTTTACGTCGGAAATGTACACGCGCCGGCCCACGCCTTGATAGCCGGCCACCACCTTCATTTCCGCCGTGAAATGGTCCAGAAGTCGCGCGACCGCGATGTCGCGCTTTCGGCTTACGGGCAGGATGTCGGTTTTTATGGCGCGTTCCTCACGCGTGCGGTTCGATTAGACCATAGGTCCCATCATGGCGATCATAGATCACATTGAGTTTGTCCGTGTCCGCGTTCGTAAAAATTAGGAACTGTTCGTGAATCAACTCGAGCTGGAATGCAGCTTCTTCGACGCTCATGGGTTTCGTGTCGAACGTCTCGCGCAGAATTACGTGATGCCAGGGCCGCGATTCGGCGGACTCTCCGTTGTCTTCATCCACGGTCGGTTGAAGCACATCGTGGCCATAGCTCCGCGCCTCGCGCACCGACCTCGGCTGATGCCGCAGAATTCGGTCCTTGTGTTTGCGGACCTGGCGCTCGACCTTTTCGAGGGCCCTATCGACCGACAGGTACATGTCGTTGGTCGATTCTTTGGCGTTGATGCGGAGTCCGTTGGCGTGGACGTTGAACTCCGCGAATTGGCGATGAGCATCAACGTTCAAAATCACATGCACCTCGATCACCTGATCGAAGTGTCCGCTTATCTTTTCGACGCCTCGCTCGACGTGCTCTTTGATCGAGTCCGTCAAGTGCATGTGGCGTGCTGCAATGGAAACTTTCACGGGAAACACCTCATGATAGCGGGTCAAGGAAATTGCGCGGCGGGAATACGAGGAGGAACTCTGCGCGCGAACGGAACCGTCCCACCGCGACCGGCCGAAACCGGTGGGGAAAAGCGCGTTGACTCCCGAAGAAGATCACGTCAAGACTTTACCATTGAATGGGCAGGCAGTCAACGGTCGTGGGCGTCACGCGCTCCATCGGCGAAGCGGGTGGTCGCGCCAGGCGAGCGGGATGTCCGCGGCACGCCCCGACACCAGCGATTCCCAAACGCCTTGGATCATCTCGTGGGCCGTTCGCGCGTCCTCCAGGCTGGTCCGTGGCGGGCCGCCGGTTTCGATCGCCGACATCAGGCCATCGACTATGGGCTGGTAGTGCCAAACTGGCGGACCGCCCGGCATTACCACCGGCGCGTTCGGCAGGCGTTTCCATTGCACCCCCGAAACGCCCGGCGCCCACACGGGATCGTCGAGCCAATGCACTTTAGGAATCGTGTCCATGCGAATCGAGACAACACCCTTCGTGCCAAAAATATCGAGACCCCAGCGCTTGCCGTCGGACTGGCCGCCTCTCGCCGAAGCGAAGTATCCAAATGCACCGTTCTCGAATCGGTACTCCGCGTGGATGGAGTCGCCGGCAATCGGTCCGAGCGGCTCGGTCGCTTCACGGACGTCGCTGGGCTTCGCGGGGCGGCCTTCGACAAGCACATCCGCGCGGCACGAAGTCGGCGTGCCGAGAAAGTACCTCATGAGATCGAACAGATGGATACCCAGAACGATGAGGTCTTCGCCGCCCGCGCGATTGTCTTCCTTACCACGGGCGCGGATCTCGAGTACGTCGCCAATGATCTTTTCTTCGGCGATAAGACGCCTCGCATGTTCGATGATCGGCGATACGCGGAAGTTGAAACCGATCGTCCACTTGAGATCCTTGGCATCGGCGGCAGCGATGATGGCGTCTATCTCTTCGAGATCCATCGCGAGCGGTTTTTCGATGACTCCGTGGCATCTTCGCTCGATGCACGCCTGCATGTATTCGAGATGGCGGTGCGCGCATCGCGGCCCGATGGTGACGAGATCCGGCTTCTCCACGTCGAGCATCTTGCGATAGTCCGTGTAGACACGCTCGGCCTGGGCCTCTGTTGCGTGACTATTGCCGCCCTCTTCGCTCGGATCAGCGAGGGCGACTACCGTTACGTCTTGCCGCAGTCCCCACAGCAAATGAAGGTTATGGCCGTAGCCGCCCTCGTTCGAATCGCCGATGATACAAGCGCGGTAAGTCCGTCGCTCCTGTGCGTATGCACCGAGCCCCGCGCCCAGACCTGCGAGCGACAGCCGGAGAAACGTTTGCCTATTCACCGGGCGTCGCGCCGGCCGAGGGGGTCGCTGCGGCAGTAGCCGCGGCGGACGGCATGACCTTCATGACGCCGCCGAGCATGATCGTGGCAAACGTGACGAGCACGATCGCCGCCCACACCCTGCTGTTCTTCCGGAGCCGTTCGCCGTACGCGCGGGTCGATGTCAGTGCGATGCCCAACACGAAGTAGGCAAGCGCGAGCAGAAACTTCATGCCGAACAGAGCATGGTACAACGCTTGGCCGTCGTGCTTGGGACTGGTGACCTTGAGGTAATTGTAGAAGCCGCTGACGAGAAACAAAATGATGAGCGGGTGAAATATCATCCGCCACTTTTTTAGGACGGCGTTCATCAGCGCCGAGTCATTCTTCGCCGCCGGAAGTAGGACGAAACCGAGAAACACGATGCCGCCCGCGGAGATCACCGCAGAAAGAACATGCATCCAACGCATCACGAGCGGAAGGGCCAAATCCATGGACATGCTGAACTCCTGTTAATATTTCTGGCGAATTATGCACGTCCTGCGGGCGCTGAATACATTTCTGCTCCCATTCGGAGTGCCCTTTGGAAAAACAACAACGTGTTAAACCCGCTATCGAGGCGAATCAGCGGCTTCGCGCCTCCTCGATCCAGCCCGTTCAATGATTCCGGCCGAAGGCACCAAGGCCTGAACAGATCGAAGCAGTGATCGTGTCATAAGTGTCCTCGATTGAGCACTTGTGACCAATCAATTTTAGTCTCCTCCATTCAACTGTGACAGCATTTCCGCCCGAAACACGTCGCTACCGGGCAAAAGCCAACGTGACTGCAAGAACCGGCCAATTGGACAGCCGATTGCTCTCTGGTTCGTGGCCGAACATCGAATCACAGCAATCCAATCACAATGAAGACGGACTTCAACGCCATAGCTTCGCTCTTGTTTGTGGCCATGCTCATTGGAACGAACGGATGTTTTTGGACACCGGGCGAACCGAATTCGCTTTATGTTCGATCGATGCCGGGGGAGGTGTTCGACACGGCTGCGGTGCGCGGCGAGTTTCGACCGCTTCGGTTGCGGCGGACAGGCTTCGAGTATCGGTGTACGGAATGTCATGAGGATTTTACGAGCTTGAAAAGGAAGCCTGAACTTCCCGGTGAACATGCCGCGATCTATGCCGAGTTCAACCACGGCCTCAATACGAATTGCCTCAATTGCCACAACTCGGGGGCGCGCAACGACTATATCGATCATGAGGGTTCGGTCATTTCTTCGGAGCAGCCCGCGCGGCTTTGCGCGAAGTGCCACGGCCCGTTGTATCGCGATTGGGAGCGGGGAATTCACGGAAGGCAGAACGGATACTGGGACGCGGACCTGGGACCACGCGAAAAGCTGCTGTGTGTACAGTGTCACGATCCGCACAATCCGAAATTCAAACCGATGACGCCGGAGCCTCCGCCGCAGACGCGGGGCATGTCACTCGCGCACGAGGAGGTATAGCCGGATGGCTGACGAACATTCACACGGGGTACCGCGTCGTTCGTTCTTGAAAGCCGGGTTGGGGACGATGGCAGCGGTGGCGGCGGCCGCCGGGGTGCTTGAACCGTTGCGAAGTTTGCACAGCGGAACGAGCCTTGGGGACTTCTTGCAGCAGCACTACAAACGACTCACACCGGAGATGCTCGACACGATACTCCGCCGCATCGAGGGCGAGATCGGCGAAAAGTACGGGGCCGCAGTGACAGTCAAGGACCAGCGTCCGATTGACGGCGTGAAGTTCGGCTACGCTTTGAATCTATCGCGCTGCAACGGTTCACGGCGGTGCGTGGCGGCGTGCGTCAAAGAAAATAACCAAACACGCGATCCGGAAATGCAGTACATCAAAGTCCTCGAGATGCCCGCTGGCTCCTTCGACATCGAGAAATCCGACCATCACTATGACCGCGAACAGGTCCCCGCGGAGGGAAAGTTCTACCTTCCGGTGCAGTGCCAACAATGCGCGGATCCGCCCTGTACGAAGGTATGTCCCGTCGAAGCGACTTGGCCAGAGAAGGACGGCATCGTCGTCATTGATTACAACTGGTGCATCGGCTGCCGATACTGCATGGCGGCGTGCCCCTATGAGGCGCGACGATTCAACTACTCGGAGCCGGTGATCCCGAAGGAAGAGATCAATCCGAACATGGGGTACTTCAGCAACCGCATCCGGCCCAAGGGCGTCGTCGAGAAGTGCCACTTCTGTCTGCACCGGACGCGCGAGGGCAAAAACCCCGCGTGCTTGGAGGTGTGTCCGACCGGGGCGCGGGTCTTTGGGAATGTCATGGATCCAGAAAGCGAGATCAGCTACATCCTGAGGAACAAACGGTCATACATTTTGAAAGAGGACGCGGGAACGATTCCGCGGTTCTTCTATTTCTTCGACGCATGATTGCCTTGACGACAGAATACCTTCGATTTCTTGGAAGGGCCTACGTACTGAGTTTCAGCGGCTCGACGCGCTTCTACGCCTGGATGGGCTTTCTCACGGTCCTTACCGTAGTCGGCGGCAACGCGTACATGCGGCAGTGGGTCGAAGGTCTGGCCGTCACCAACATGACGGACGAGGTCTCGTGGGGCGCGTACATCGCCAATTTCACATTCACGGTAGGAGTCGCCGCAGCGTCGGTCATGTTGGTGATCCCCGCGTATATTTACCGCAATAGAGACATGCACGATGTCGTGTTGTACGGCGAACTGCTCGCGATTGCCGCGATTGTCATGTCATTGTTATTTGTCGTGGTGGATCTAGGCCGGCCCGATCGCTTCTGGCATCTCATCCCCGTGATTGGCGTGTTCAATTTTCCCGGCTCGATGTTGTCGTGGGACGTGATCGTTCTGAACGGCTATCTGCTACTGAACTTGCACATTTGCGGATACCTTCTGTACATGAAGTACGAGGGCCGACGCCCGACTCCGCTGTTCTACGTGCCGTTGGTGCTGATTTCCATCGCGTGGGCGATCAGCATCCACACCGTCACCGCGTTTCTGTACGTTGGACTCGTCGGGCGGCCCTTTTGGAACGCCGCCATCGTCGCGCCGCGCTTTCTTGGGTCCGCGTTTACGGTCGGTCCGGCGATATTGATCATTACGTTTCAAGTGCTGGCGCGCGTGACGGAATTGCAAGTGGGCGAGAAGGCACTCTACTTCCTCCGGCAAGTGGTTACGGCTTCGCTGCTCATCAACTTATTCTTGTTGTCCTGCGAAATGTTCAAGGAGTTTTATTCCGGAAGCCTTCACAACGCCTCGGCGCGGTATCTTTTTTTTGGATTGCACGGTCACAACCAACTCGTCCCATGGATTTGGTCGGCGATCGCAATGGAGATCGTGGCGGCGATCATTCTTGTGGTTCCACCGATCGCACGCAAGCACGCGCTGTTGAACCTGGCATGCGTGTTTTCCATCATCGGCATTTGGATCGAGAAGGGAATGGGCCTTGTAGTGCCTGGATTCATCCCGAGCCCCCTGGGCAACATCGTCGAATACGTGCCTTCTTGGAACGAAGTCCTGGTTTGCTTGGGTATCTGGGCATTTGGGGCCTTGCTGTTTTCGTGGATGCTCCATTTGGCCATTCCGATAATGAGCGGCAGTTTCGCGAGGACGAGTAGTGAGACCGAGAGGCTTTCCTCAACGACCGTGGGAGAAACAGCATGATGACAAGCGTAAACAAAACATGGCTCGTGTTGATGGCGCTTCAACTCGGCCTCGCCGCCGGGGCATACGGCCAAGGCTACATGTTGAAGGAAATTTCCGATAAGTCGAGAGGCTGCATCCTGTGCCATAAGGAATCGAGCAAGGTCATCTATGAACAGTGGGGCGACAGCAAACACTTCCGCGCGAACATTGGTTGCTACGAATGCCACAAGGCCGAACAGACCGATCCCGACGTGATGCTGCACTACGACGACTACATCTCCAGCATCGTTAGCCCGCGCGATTGCGCCCGCTGCCACGAACGGGAGGTCCAAGAATTTTCCGGGTCTCACCATTCGAAGGCCGCCCGCATCCTCGGCTCGCTGGACAACACGCTCGCGGAAGTGGTCGAGGGAAACAACGGTTTTGTTACGCCGATGTTCCCGATGGGCGTATCGGCGGCGGCGGTCAACGGCTGTTGGCAGTGTCACGGCAGCGAAGTGAAAGTCTTGCCAGGCGGAAAACTCGATCCCGCCACCTGGCCCAATTCCGGCATCGGCCGCATCAACCCCGACGGCTCGGAAGGATCGTGCAGCGCGTGCCACTCGCGCCACGCTTTCTCAGTGCAGCAGGTGCGCAATCCCGAGAACTGCGGGAAATGCCACATGGGGCCAGACCATCCGCAGATCGAGATTTACAACGAATCCAAACACGGCATCGCCTTCCGCGCGAACATAGATAAGATGAATATGGACAGCCCGAAATGGATCGTCGGCGAGGACTACAGCGCCGCGCCCACCTGCGCCACGTGCCACATGAGCGCGACGGCGGACCAGGCCGTGACGCACGACGTGGGAATGCGGATCAGTTGGAACAATCGGCCCGCGATTTCGATCCGGCCCGAGGTGTCCGACGCGAAGATGGGGCTACCGGGCAAGGACGTCCCGTGGGAAACGCGGCGCGCGAACATGCAAAACGTCTGCCTGAACTGCCACAACCAGGACTACGTCAACTCGTTCTACCAGCAATACGACGGTCTTATCTCGCTCTATGAAGAAAAGTTCGCGAAGCCCGGATTGGAATTGATGCAGGTGGCCAAGCCGCTGCTCAAGCCGGTGGAATTCGGCAACAAAATCGACTGGATTTGGTTCGAACTTTGGCACCACGAGGGCCGCCGCGCGCGGCACGGCGTATCGATGATGGGGCCGGACATCACGCACTGGCACGGCACCTACGAAGTCGCGAAGAACTTCTACTCCGAGTTCATACCGGAACTCGAGGAGCTCGCGGCGAAGGGCCAAGCGTCCGGAGATGCGGCGAAGCAGGCGGCGGCAAGCGCGTTGGCCGTCAAGATCGAGGAAGTGTTGAACCATAACAACCATCAGTGGTTTCTCGACAAGATGGATCCGACGCTGAAAGAGGAGCGGCAGCGGCGCATGGAGGAGTTTCAGAAACGCTATGAGTGAGCTGAATCTTCTCCAGCCCGACGAACGGATCGCGACTGACGATCCCGCCGAGGCGGCGCTCCTGCTTGGCGCTCTTCTCGACGAACACGCCGAGCGCGCCGCCGAGCGGGTCTTGGCGCGTCTCGGTGGCCCGCTCACGGAACAAAACCTGTCGCAATTTTTGGAAGACGAGGCCTGTCTCCGATATCCGGCACGCATTGTGTTCGACGCCGAGGGACTCGAGGCACACCAATTCGGCGAGCCTCGGCTGATCGATCGCGACGGTAATAAGACCTGCGAGTTTCGAATACATCCGCGGTTCGCCCTTACCCCCCGGCTTCTCCCCCACTTCGTCGCCTACCTTGCGCCGCTGGTCAACTACGGGCCCATCGTGTCGTCGGAAATGTGCGAGTGGTACGGCGCGCTGATCACCGCAACCGATCCGGACGAATACTACGAACTCCTTTGTCGCGCCGTTGACAGCGTTGGAACCTCGTAGCCAGATCGGTGTTTCACGCAAAGTGCTTTCGATTCGATGGGCGAAGCACTCGACGCACAATCCCGACCTACGCTCCCCTACTCCGTGCGCCAGCCCCATGCCCAAACAAACGTGTAGCCCGCTTCCTGAGTGCGCATACGCCCGCGTAACTCAGAATGGGCCGACCTACACTGGCGTAGGACTGAGGGGTACGCGCGGACGCCACAGGCCGATTCGGGGGGCATTTCGTGTTGGCACATGAAATGCTCATATGAGCCTAAACGTAACGTGACAAACCGCTTGCACACTATTGGGTGACACAACTGACCCAGGCATTTCCAGGTAAAGGGCGAGACATGGCAACGAACAAATTGAAGCGGAGAATGACGGCGCTCGACGCGGGGTTCTACTTCGCGGAGAACAAAAAGAACCCGATGCACATCGGCGCGGTGGACATCATCGACGGTGACATCAACGCCGCGGCGCTCGCCGAGCGTCTCGACGCGAAACTGCATCTCGTACCACGCTATCGGCAAAAGCTTGTGCCCGCTCCGTTTCACGTTGGGCTTCCTACCTGGGAAGACGACGAGGCTTTCGACATCCACAACCACGTCGTCGAAGTCAGCTTGCCGAAACCGGGCACGGAAGCCCAACTCATGCGCGTGTGCGGGAAGTATTTCGAGATGCTCCTCGATAGAGACAAACCGCTCTGGAAGTTCATCGTCATTCGCGGTCTCGAAGGCGGCAAGTCGGCGATGCTGTTCCTCGTCCACCACTGCATGGTGGACGGCGTATCCGGTACTGAGATTTGGTCGCTGCTAATGGACGTGACGGCAGATGCCGAGACATTGGAGAAGGTCCCGTTCGAGCCGGCAACGTTGCCGACGCGCGAACAGCTTTTTTCCGACGCGTTGTGGGACAACGCTCGCGATCTAGTCGACAATGTTTCCGAATTTCAGCGCGGGTCGTTGGAGTTCGCCCGTAACGTGCGCGGCGACATGGCCATCGCGCTGGGGCGCAATCTTCGGAAGTTGGCGCGCGATCTGACCAAGCCCATCAAACGGTTTCCGTTCAATGTGCGGACGTTTTCGGGGCGCCGCAAGCTGAGTTGGAGTTCCGTCTCGTTCGCGGAAGTGCGCGCGATACGAAACGAATGCGGGGGCACCGTCAACGACGTGGTGCTCGCGGCGCTCGGCGGAGCGCTTCGCAAGTACGCGGCGCACCACGGTATGCGGGTGCGCAACGATTCGGCGCGCATCTTCGTGCCGGTCAGCGTACGCTCCACCGAGCAAGGCGGGTCGTTGGGCAACAAGGTGTCGTTCCTGCCGGTCGATGTGCCGATGGACGCGGACAGTCCGGTCGAGCGGCTGGCTGCCGTGACCGAACGGACGAGCCTGCTCAAGAAAATTCGCTTCGCAAACCTGTTCGATCTCATGACCCACTTCTGGCGCGCGACGGCCACGCCGCTCCAGCGGCTTTTGGGCGCGGCGGCTTTCGCGCCGCAACTTCAGGGCGCGCTCGACCTCGTCGCCCGGACGCCGCTGATGCACATGGTTTGCACGAACGTGCCCGGTCCGCAGTTGCCGCTGTATTGCCTCGGCAAGCAGGTGCTCGCGCACGTGCCGCTGTTGCCGGTCGCGCCGGGCATGGGGCTCAACATGGGCGTGTTCAGTTACAACCAGCGGATTTACTTCGGCTTCATCGCCGACTCCGCCGCCGCACCCGACGTTCGGCTGTTCAATCGCTACATGGATCAGGCCTTCGCCGAATTGCGCGATGCCGCGGGCGTCAAGCCGATTGCGACGGTAGAAATCGCTTCGCGTCCCGTGAGCGGCACACCGAGTGACAGTGCGACGCCGATTGGCGAGGTGCTTGCCAAGGAAATCGCCGCCGCGCTGAAGGCCGAGAAGAAGCCCGCGGCCCCGGCCGTGGTTGAAGTTAACGTGTAAACGAAACCAAACAAGGAGGACCCGATATGTCACGTATGGAACGCTTGGGGGAACGATTAGCGCCGGTGCGGGAACGCCTCGCGAAGTATGCGGGGAAAGCGGTCGAATTGCAGAAGAAGGCCGCACTTGGCGCGTTCGATCAGATGGCGAAACTCCAGGACCGCTCAGAAACATGGACGCTGGGACGAATCGAAGACGCAAAGTACCTGCCGGCGGAAAGTAAGAAGCTGGCCGGCGCTTGGGCGGCCTTCGCGAAGAAGAACCGCGCGGACATCCGCAAGACTGCCGAGAAGACGTATGAATTGACCGGAGCGTACTTCACGAGGCTCGAATCGAAGTCCGCGTCGGCGTAACCGTTTTCAACAGAGCCCAGCCCTCTCTGCTACCATAGAGGCGGATCCCGATCAGGATTTGGGGTCCGCCTCGACGGTTTTTTGACGCCAGAGTAAGCATGAATTCTCCCTTTCTGCACATCAATGCCGCTGCAGTCGTTCCGGATTGTTACGCGGAATGGCGTCCGCTGATTCAAGACGCGATCGATTTGTTCCTGGCGCGCCTTTCGCATTCACGGACCG
Organism: uncultured Nitrospirales bacterium; assembly: GCA_964467615.1. Classification (GTDB taxonomy): domain Bacteria; phylum Hydrogenedentota; class Hydrogenedentia; order Hydrogenedentales; genus CAYXRK01. The sequence continues at coordinate 11,888 of CAYXRK010000010.1, forward strand.
AGGCGATCACCCGGCATCAAGCGGTACTTCCGCCGGATACCGGCGAGGAAGAACGCGCCGTCGCCCTGATGCGGGACTGTCCCATGCTGCACAAACTCGGGCAGGTGCTTGCGCGGCACCAACGTCTCGACGCGGCGTTTCGCGCGCGATTGCAGCGTCTCGAGAACAGCGCGCCATCGATGCGGCTCGACGACGTTCGGGAGCACGTGCTTCGTGAACTCGGCGACACCGTGACCCGATACCGTATCGAGCTCAGCGGCGAACCGATTGCCGAGGGCAGCGTGGCGGTAGTGTTGCCGTGCACGTGGGCGCCCCCGCGCGCGAAGCGGCGGCGGAACGGCGTGCTCAAGGTGCTGAAGCCGGGAGTATCGGAACTGTTAGCCGAAGACCTCGCCATCCTTGACGAAGTGACCGTCCTGCTTGACGAACGAAAGGACCGCTACAAGCTTCCTGGGCTCGACTACGGCGACACGCTCGGCTCCGTCCGGGATCTTTTGACTGAGGAGGTAAAGCTCGACCAGGAGCAGCGGCACATTCGCGAGGCGCGTACCGTGTTCGACCGCATCGAGGGCATCTGCGTCCCGAAGCTGCTGCCGTTCTGCACACCGCGCGTGACGGCGATGGAAGCGATCGCGGGCGTGACGATGGCCGACTATACCGAGCGCGTCGGCGAGGCCCGTGAACAGTCGAAGTCTTACGCAACGCGCATCGTCGAGTCCATGCTCGCGCACAGCGTCTTCTCGCGCGAGGCGTTGACGTTTTTCCATGCGGATCCGCACGCCGGAAACTTCATGGCGATGGACGACGGCCAACTTGCGTTGCTCGATTGGAGTCTGATCGGGCGGCTGACGAAGCCCGAGCGAGAGGGCCTCGTGCAAATCGTGTTGGGCGCGTTGCGGTTGGACACGAAACACATCGAGAAGGCGCTCGCGCGATTGGCGGTGGTGCCCGCGGCGAAAGGCGTATTGCGGGCAAGCGCGCGCGAGGTGTTGCGCGAGGTGCGCAAGGGCCAATTCCCCGGCCTCTCGTGGGTCACACACGTACTCGAAACGGCCGCGGGGCGCGGCGTGCGGTTTTCGGCGGACCTGATCTTGTTCCGAAAGAGCATCTTCACATTGCGCGGCCTCGTGTATGACGTCGATCCGAATGTTTCGATCGACCGAATCTTTCTGGCGGGTGCGCTACGTGCTCTTATCCGCGAATGGCCGCGTCGATTGTTCTCGCTTCCGCGCTCGCGCAATTTCGCGACACACCTTTCCAACACCGACCTCCTTCGCGTCTATCTCGGCGTGCCGCTCACGATCGCCAAGTTTTGGTCACAGACGCTGGGCGATCTCGCGGGCGAATATCTGCCGGAACTATCCGTATCGAGGGGGTAGGCCGGGGATTCATTCCCGCCTTCGAACCGAGAACCCGTACGCAAACGGGCAGAGCATGCGCTATTTCATCACATGCTCGCTCGGCATCACGCCCACCCTGTTCGTGCCGAACCCAATGTCGGCGGGCGCATACTCCCCAATGAAATCCACATTCGCGCGCGGCGGAACCACATCCTCCATTCCCAGGCCCCAATACACGGCGTTCACCAACAGCCGCCGAAAGCCCTCGCTCTTCAAATCGAACGAATGCCCCATCGTCGTGGTGAACACGCGCGACGGCTTGCCCGAGGTACCCGTGTAGCTTTTGATCCAGGCGACCGGCACCATCGGCTTCTCGGCATTAGGCGCGTCATCCGGATTCATGCCCTTGAGCACCTGCCCCATCACCACCGGATTGCTATCGCCGCTTAGCGTGGTGATGCCGTAAACGTCGGACGGCCCCCAAATGTCCTCGCAACCCCGTACGAGCGGACTGTCCTTCATGCCCTCGGCGATCACACCGCGCGTGCTCTCGGCCTTATGATTGCCGTAGTGGTTGACCCACGTCTCCCCCAACACCTCGCGCCCGTAGCCGCCCTTCGGGTCCTTGCTGTTCCACGACCATTTCGCATTCGGGTCCGCCGCGTTCTTGAAGAAGAACGCATGCGTCGCGGTGCGCAGCGCCATGATTGGACGCCCCGAATCCGTATAGTCGATGATGCGCTTCATCTGCTCGTCCGGCAGATCGCGAAACCGCGTAAACAAAATCATCAAGTCCGCGTTGTCGAGCGCATCGAGTCCGGGAATGTTGTTCTGCACTTCTGGCGCTATCGCGCCGGTTTCCGGGTTGATAGCGAAAAGCACCGTCACCTTGAATCCATGCCGCGCGGCCAATATCTTCCCGAACGGCGGCATCGACTCCTCGGAACGATACTCGTCATCGCCCGTCACGATGACGACATGTTTGCCCTTGCCTGCGCCGTCACCACCCTCGTAGACGACCCAAGGGTCGACCGCGTGGGTCGCGCAAAAAGCAGCACTCGCCAGAATCCCAGCAATTATGGGCCTAGTCGCGTTCATTGAGAGTCTCCAGTTCGACAGAACCTTACCCGGATTAGCGCCAATCGTCAATCACGTAGACGCCATCGCGGTTATAGCCCGCTTCGTTACCTCGCTGCATGGCGACACCTTGGTGAAGCACCCGAAACCCTTTGTCCAGCATCGCCTGAAACGCCTCGCGCCGCGCCATATTCACCCCGCCCTCGATGAATTTGAGCGCGGAGGCCGCAGCAAAATCGTGGACTGCATCAAGCAACGCGCTCAGACACGCGCGGACCTCAGGCCCCGGTCTCGCCGCCGCAAACTTCATGTAACACTTTCCCGGCCCCGCCTCAGTGCCGGGGCCTGCATGGCACACGGAAAACGCCGCGACGTCGTCCCCCTCGAATACCAGAATCGTATCGCCCAACTTCTGCGTGTACACCGATTCGATCTCGATCGATACATCCAACCCCGGATAGATCGCATCCGTGATTTCCCGCGCGTGACTCCGCCAGCGGGTGCGCTCGTCGTCGCTGCCTTCGCTGTACCGCGCGTACTTTACGCCAGACCTCTCCCCCACTTTACGTCCCATGATCGCGATCAGATACCCCGGCCAGAACCCAAACTTGCGGTAGAGGCCGCCGTGTTTGGGACTGTGCGCGAACGTGAACAGACCCGCGTGCGTCACGCCCCATCGGTCGAAGCAGTCCATGATGGGCGCCATTAGGTGTTTGCCGAGGCCCTTGTCCCACAACTCCGGCCGCACGCTCAAGGGACCGAAAAAACCAAAGCTCCCCCAGCGCGAAGCGAAGTTCGACCCCGCGATTCGCCCATCGACCTCACACGTGAACGCCCCTTCCGGCAGCGCGCGCCAACGCGTGTGCGCCAAAAGCACGTCCGCCCAAAAGGTCTCCTTGTTGGGGACGTTCATGAACGTGCCGAACGCATCGTTGATGATCGCGTGCGCTTCCGTCAGGTCAGACTCCTTCATGGGCCGAACGACGATAGACATTCGCCTGCTCCGCGTGATTACTTGTAACGAATTCGAGGGAAAAGTACCCTACCCCAATCCGGTCAACGAATAGCCACAACAACCAGGAGAGACTATTCATGAATGCGGGGCACGTTTACAAGAGCCACCTTACGCCGCTGAGTTTCATCGAACGCAGCGCCTCCGTGTACGCCGAGAAGACCGCCATCGTCCACTGCGGCAAGCGCTACACCTACCGCGAATTCGGCGAGCGCGTGGACCTCTTCGCGTCCGCGCTGCGCAAACGCGGCCTCAAGAAGGGCGACCGCGTCGCCGTCTGCCTGCCCAACATCCCCCCCATGCTCGACGCGCACTTCGCCGTCCTCCTCGCGGGCGGCATGATTGTGCCGATCAACTTCCGCCTCGCCCCCGCTGAAATCGAATACATCCTCAACCACTCCGGCTCGACGTTCCTGATCTGCGACACGGAATTCTCCAATCTCATCACGCCCATTCGAGCCAATCTGAAAACGGTCAAACATTTCATCGACGTCCACGACGAACCCGGCCACCCCGACCTCGGCGGCACGGACTACGAAGCGTTCCTGCGCGAGGGCGATCCCGGCCCCGTCCAATGGGTCCTCGCCGACGAAGACGAATCCATCACCATCAATTACACGTCCGGCACCACGGGCCGACCCAAAGGCGTCGTGTTCTGCCACCGCGGCGCGTACCTCAACGCCATCGGCGAGACGCTCGAAACGCACATGACACCCGACAGCGTCTACCTCTGGACGCTCCCCATGTTCCACTGCAACGGCTGGTGCTTCACCTGGGGCGTCACGGCGTTGGGCGCGACGCACGTCTGCCTGCGCAAGTTCGAGCCGGAAGCCGTCTGGCCGCTCATCGACAAGGAACGCGTCACACACTTCAACGGCGCGCCCGTCGTCCTCATCGCCCTGCTCAACGCCGCAAGCAAACCCGCAAAGCTCTCGCGCCCAATCACCATCACCACCGCCGGCGCGCCCCCCTCCCCCACGCTCATCGAAAACGTCCGAGCGCTCGGCGCGGAAATCATCCACGTCTACGGTCTCACCGAAACCTACGGCCCCACGACCGTCTGCGCTCCACAACCCGACTGGGCGGGCAAAGACGGGCGCGAAGTCGGCGTGCTCATGGCGCGCCAAGGCGTCAGCTACATCGTCTCCGAGCCGATCCGCGTCGTCGACGAAAACATGAACGACGTCCCCCGCGACGGCAAGGCCCTCGGCGAAGTCGTCATGACCGGCAACATCGTCATGAAAGAGTACTACGACGACCCCGAAGCAACCGCAAAGGCCTTCCGCGGTGGATACTTCCACTCCGGCGACGTGGCCGTGTGGCACCCGGACGGTTACATCGAACTGCGCGACCGCTCGAAGGACGTCATCATCTCCGGCGGCGAAAACATCAGCAGCATCGAAGTCGAACAAGCCCTCTACCGCCACCCCGCCGTGCTCGAATGCGCCGTCGTCGGCGTCCCCCACGCCAAATGGGGCGAATCCCCAAAAGCCTTCGTCACCCTGAAACCAGGCGAAACCGCCACCGCCGAAAACCTCCTCACCCACTGCCGCACCCAAATCGCCCACTACAAATGCCCCAGCTCAATAGAGTTTTGCGCTTTGCCAAAGACGAGTACGGGGAAGATTCAGAAGTTCGTGCTGAGAGAAAAGGAATGGGCCGGTAAGGAAAAGCGGATACAGGGGTGATTTGAGGCTGAACTATTGGAGGGTTATGCTGGATACAATCGATAGCTCAGACAAAGATAAGCAAGTTTAACTATGACATTTCACGTTACTCTTGAAGAGGCCGAGGATGGTTGGATCGTCACCGAATGTCCCTCATTGCCCCGCTCCGCTACCCAAGACACAACTGAACATAAAGTACTCGAAAAATCGAGACGACTACCCACGTCTGATTGTAGATTCAATTGGGGCGGATGCGCCGAGTTTTCAGGGTCTAAGGCATGAATCACATCTCAACAAATGAAGTTCGTAGTTGGATATTTGCGTTTTTGGCGGGTTTTTTCGTTTTGATGCTCCTTTCCAAGATTGTCAAATGTATTGTCGGATGCCTTAGGGAAAAGGGTGGGGCTTCTGAGCGACACGATTTGATAAAGGACTATGGTATAGGTATGAGTCATATATATGGTTCAATTGAACAATTCTTATTCTATCTAACTGCAATCAGCTCAAAAGAAGTCTTCGCAGGAGCAGTGGCGGGATGGTTAGTCTTGAAAGGCATTCATCAATACGCCGCTTGGGAGCCAAAGAGCATTAGGTTAACGCCCCATCAGGAAACGCGCGCAGCAAAGAAGGGACTAGATAGAGACGAGATACGAAATGCCATAGCGCGAAACAAATTCATGATTTTTAGTATCGGTACCGCAATGTCGATAGCAGCGGGTGGAATTGCGGGTTCTTTGTTTCATTTTGTATATGAAGCATTGCATAAATGTGTTTGACTGGAATCGTTGGACTTTGATTTCGGAGACGACGCAAAACAGGGTTATAACTCGGTGAACTTGGATAACGCCTTCAGCGTATTGTGGGGGTGGGCGATCTTGACCCAGGGTAGGCCCGCCGATGGCGGTCCAACCCTGGGCTACGAATAGGCGCGGTCCTTCAGACCGCATTCCAGAGGCGAGGTGTGCGGAGAAGTGGCGATTTTTCACACCTCGACCTACGGGTTCCGAGTGCTCGTCAATGCGAGGCCTGCCTCCCGCATGAGGCGTTCATTTGAAAACACGCCAACGGCGTGATCTAATCGTAGCCCAGGGTTGGGCCGCGCGGAGTGCAACGTAGCGCGGACCTACCCTGGGTACCCGAACCCACGCCCCACCCATCCGCTGAAGGCGGTATCTAACACCTCGGTCAGCGGCCAGATAACGCCTTCAGCGTATTGTGGTGGGTCG
>CAYXRK010000010.1:18309-50772 GCA_964467615.1 uncultured Nitrospirales bacterium
GCCGATGGCGGTCCAACCCTGGGCTACGAATAGGCGCGGTCCTTCAGACCGCATTTCCAAATCGAGCATTAAGATCTCCTACAGACCCCGCTTCCAAATCGAGCGCAATGCTCAAGAATCACCCTTCCGATCGGATTTCGGATTCTCAGTGTACGGACAAATGGGCGATTCGTTCGCACCCTGATCCGCAGGTTCCGAGTGCTCGTCAATGCGAGGCCTGCCTCCCGCATGAGGCGTTCATTTGAAAACACGCCAACGGCGTGATCTAATCGTAGTCCGCCGCGGCGGATTGGGCCGCGCGGAGTGCAACGCAGCGCGGACCTACCCTGGGTACCCGAACCCCCGCCCCACCCCATCCGCTGAAAGCGGTATCTAAAGGAGCCACCCCATGCCGCAATCCCTCTCCCAAGTACATCTACATCTCGTGTTCTCAACCAAGGATCGACTCCCCTTTTTGTCGGACGCTTCAATTCGTCGCCAAATGCACGCATACCTGGCGACCGCCCTCACCACGCTCGATTCATTTCCCCGAATTATCGGCGGCACCGCCGACCACATCCACGCGTTGTTCGATTTGGCGCGCACGATGGACATCGCAAAAATCGTGGGTGAATTGAAACGAAGCTCCTCCATCTGGGTCAAAACGAAGGGCAAAGACACCGCCGTGTTCCACTGGCAGAAGGGTTACGGCGTTTTTTCCGTGAGCCATTCAAACTTGAAGCGCGTGTCCGAATACATCCGCAATCAAGAGGAACACCACAAGAAGTTATCGTTCCAAGACGAGTACCGCCGCATCCTGAAAAAGCACGGCGTCGAATTCGATGAACGGTACGTATGGGATTGACGATGACGTGTTTTCCCTCTGTTGGAATACGACGCGCCAAACCGTCACAATAGCGCCGTTCAAAAAACCTGATCGCAACGACGGACATTCAGCGCATGCTGCAAGAACGTGATAGACGCATCGCAGAGACCCTGCGCGGCTCGTTGGAAAAACGAAGCATCCCTCTGGTGGAGCTTGTCGTGTTTGGGTTTCGTGCCCGGGGAGACGCATCCGAAGAATCTGACATGGACGTGCTCGTTGTCGTCGAATCCGTCACCGAAACGATCCGGCGCAACGTCGTCGATTGCGCGTGGGAAGCGGGATTCGCCGAGGGAATCGTAGTCGTCCCGATCGTGATCACTCGGGAGGAATTGGAGAACTCGCCGGAGGCGCAAAGTGATTTCATCCGCAGCGTCCACGAGGACGGCGTGCGGGTATGAGCCCGGAGGGCATGCGCGATCTTGCGCGACTCAGGATACGTCAAGCCCACGAAACCCTGCACGACGCGCGGATTCTGCTTGAGAACAGCGGCTCGCCTCGCTCCGTAATAAATAGATCCTACTACGCGGCGTTCTACGCAGTATCGGCGCTACTGGCTTCTGAAGGGGTAAGTTCTCGAAAGCATTCAGGCGTTATTTCGAGTTTTGACCAGCGGTTTGTCAAATCCGGCGAGATCGCTGTCGAATTCTCAAGATCGCTTCATGAACTGTTTGGCATGCGGTCGGAGGACGACTACCGGACCTTCAATCCAGTCGACATGAGAAAGCAGCACACGCGTTGAATCTGGCTACCGCGCTTGTAGACGCAACAGATCGCCTTCTCGCCGGGCTACTTGGCGACAGACCGTAGCGAGGCTCCATCGGCGGCGCCGCAGACCACATTCACTCGTTGGTCGATTTGTCGCGGACGACGGACATCGCAAAAATCGTGGGTGAATTGAAACGAAGCTCCTCCATCTGGGTCAAAACGAAGGGCAAAGACACCGCCGTGTTCCACTGGCAGAAGGGTTACGGCGTTTTTTCCGTGAGCCATTCAAACTTGAAGCGCGTGTCCGAATACATCCGCAATCAAGAGGAACACCACAAGAAGTTATCGTTCCAAGACGAGTACCGCCGCATTCTGAAAAAGCACGGCTTCGAGTTCGACGAACGGTATGTGTGGGACTGATGAAGACGAAGCCGAAGTCTGCCTAATGCACTTGCCGATCGGATTCCGGCCAGAAGCGCCTCCGCAGCTCGCCCTTCGCGATTTTCGCCGCGCCGGTCTTGGGCAGCGGCTCGGAACGAAACTCGACGCTCTTCGGCACTTTGTACGGCGACAACCGCTCGCGGCAATACCCAATTATGGCTGCCTCGCTCAACGCGCCCGCGCCGCGCGGCACGATGATCGCATGCACCTGCTCGCCCCAGTCCTCGTGCGGAATGCCAATCACAACCGCCTCCGCCACATCCGGGTGCTCGCACAGCGCAAGTTCGACTTCGCTCGTGTACACATTGAACCCGCCGCTGATGACCACGTCTTTCTTCCTATCGACGATGTAGATATGCCCGTCGGCGTCGCGATACGCGAGGTCCCCCGTCGCGAGCCAGCCGTCACGAAGCACCGCCGCGGTCTCTTGCGGATCGCGCCAATACTCCGTCATCACGTTGGGCCCGCGCACGAGAATCTCGCCGACCGCCCCTTCCGCGGCCTCTCCCCCACTCTCATCCGCGATGCGCACTTCGTTGATGTGCGTCGGCTTGCCGGCCGAAGCGAGCCTCGGATTGCCCGCGTAGTGCTCTTCGCGGCCGAGCGACGTGACCGGATGCACCGCCTCGGTGAGGCCGTATATTTGGACAAGTACATTCGGTAATCGCTCGAACACCGGCCGCAACCGTTCCGCTGCGATAGGCGCGCCGCCGTAGGTGACCGTCCGCAGGCTGGACAAGTCCCACGTGTGAAAGCCAGGGGCATCGGCCAAGCGCTGCAAAATCGTCGGCACGACGAACATCGTGGTGATTCGTAAACGCTCGACCGTTTCGAGCGCTTCCTCGGGGAGGAACTTGGGCAAAACGACGTTCGCCCCGCCCGCCGCGAGCGTCGGATAGATCAGCGCCCCGGATGCGTGCGTGAGCGGCGCAGCGTGCAACGTTCGGTCGGACGTATCCATCGGATGCAACACGGACTGCTGCAACTCGAGCGACGCGAGGTAGACGCGGTGTGTCAGCACGGCGGCCTTCATCTTGCCCGCCGTGCCGGAGGTGTAGCGCAACCGTGCAACATCGTCTTCCTCGACATGCACGCCCGGCGGAATCGCGTCGTGTTCGGCAATCAGGCGCTCGTAAGCCAGACCGCCCTCGTCATCCTCCACCAAAATGACGGGCGCGGAACATATCGCCGCCAACTCGCGCCGATCGGTCTTGGCCCAAATTTCCGAATGCGCGACGATGAGTGCCGGTTCGGTCGAGCGAATGACGCCGGCCACCTCGCGCCAGGTCATCTGCTGATGCAGCGTGATCCAGACGGCGCCAGATTGGAGACAGGCCAGTTCGCACTCGATCGCTTCGATGCAATTCGGCAGCCAAGCGATCAGCCGCTCGCCCTTTCGCAAACCAATCGACACGAATGCCTGCGACAGCCGATCCACGCGCGACCAGAGCTCCCGGTGTGTTTCTTGCCGATCGCGATCCAGGATCGCGGGCAAGTCGGCAAAAAGCTCAGAACACCGGCGGACTTCTTCGATGATGTTCATGGTTCGACGAGGCGGTTCCCATTTCGAGGCGAGATTCTATAGCGAAGCCGACTCGCGTACCACGCCGATCGGCCTTGGCTCGTATGGCAACGGGCGCGTGCATTCGCTATAGTCCTGAACGCCCATTCGGAAGGGGAGGGATTCAGGCCAATGTTTTGTTATCGAATAGTGACCTTATTCGCCGTACTCGTCGCCGGAATGGCGGCCAACGCCTGGGCCGAACTCCGGCTGCCGTCCCTGTTCACCGAGCACATGGTTCTCCAGCGCGGGCAATCCATTCCCGTTTGGGGCTGGGCGGACGCGGGCGCGAAAGTGCGCGTGAAGCTGGGCGGAAAGTCGTCGAACACTAGCGCCGCGCCTGACGGCACATGGCGCGCCGATCTGCCCTCTATGAAAGCTGGTGGGCCACATATGTTGACGATTTCTTCGGGCGACAAAACTGTCAAAATCGGCGACGTTCTCATCGGCGAGGTGTGGACTGGATCGGGCCAGTCGAACATGCAATGGACCGTCGGGCTCTCGAGGGACTCGCAAACGGAGATCGCGAGCGCAAACTACGGGACCATGCGGCTGTTCTACGTACCGCGAAAGACGGCCGACACGCCACAGACGGACGTGGACGCGAAATGGGAGGTCTGCACGAGCGAAACCGTGCCCGAGTTTTCCGCAGTGCTCTACTACTTCGGCCGCACGCTTCTGCGCGAGTTGGATGTGCCGATCGGATTGATTCACTCTTCTTGGGGTGGCACACCCGCCGAATCATGGGCGAGCCGTGAACGGCTCGGCTCGACCCCGGAAACGCGCCCGATACTCGAATGGTGGGACAGGCATCTCAAGGAACTTCCGCAGCTTCAGGCGGACTATCAGGCAAAAATAACGGCTTGGGAAGAGCAAGCGAAGGCCGCAAAAGAACGCGGCGAGCCGGAACCGCGCAGGCCAGGCGGCGAACCGTTCGGCGCGGACCACCCGTGGCGGGCGTCGTCGTTGTACAACGCGATGATACACCCGCTTGTGCCCTACGGCATTCAAGGCGCGATCTGGTATCAAGGCGAGTCCAACGCCGGACGCGCGCACCAATATCGTACGTTGTTCGCGGCCATGATCGAGGATTGGCGCGCTGCGTGGGGCGGTCGCGATTTTCCGTTCGTGCTTGTTCAACTTGCGAACTTCACGAAGCGCCTCGATCAGCCCGCCGATTCGGACTGGGCCGAGTTGCGCGAGGCGCAGACGATGGCGACGCAGCTTCCGGACGTCGGCATGGCCGTGACCATCGACATCGGCGAAGCCGAAGACATTCACCCGAAAAACAAGCAGGACGTGGGTACACGATTGGCCGCATGGGCGCTTGCGAATACCTACAAACGTGACGTGTCTTCTTCGGGCCCGATGTATTTCGAAAAGTCCGTCGAGCAAGGAAAAATTCGCATTAAATTCGCGCACGCCGAGAACGGCTTGGTCAAGGTCGGCGAAAAACTTACCGGGTTTGCCATCGCCGGCGCGGATAAAAAATTTGTTTGGGCGGACGCCGCGATCGATGGCGACTCCGTGGTCGTCAGTTCGCCCGAGGTCCCGTCGCCGGAATCTGTACGCTACGGTTGGGCGAACAATCCGGCGTGTAACCTGTACAACCGCTCCGGCCTGCCCGCGTCGCCGTTCCGGACCGATGATTGGCCCGGAATCACGGAAGGCAAACTGACACCGTGACCCCCCTCTCTTTTCTTGACGTCGGCGAGAGGTCCTTCACGTGATCCAGAGCATGACTGGATTTGGGAAGGCCTCCGGCGAACTCAACGGCGTCGTCGTCTCCGTCGAAGTGTCGTCGGTGAACCACCGCTTTCTCGACGTGTCAGTGCGCATGCCCTCGGAGTGGTCCGCTGTCGAGCCGGTGCTTCGCGAGTTACTGTCGAAACGCGTGTCGCGCGGAAAAGTCAGCGTCAACGTCAATCGGCGCCGCGGCGGCGAGGCGGCGCAGACCCTCCGGTTTGACGCCGACATCGCCCGGCGGTACGTCGAGGCTTCGCGAGAACTCGCCCACCTCGCGGGAAACGAGCAGAGTCGCCTCACGGTAGATGCGCTCGCCCAACTCGAGGGCGTCTTCTATTTCGCGGAAGAGCAAGCCGATCTCGACGCCACGAAAACGTTGCTTGCGGTGCTGCTCGAAAACGCCGCCTCGGGGTTGAACGACATGCGCCGCACGGAGGGCGCGGCCCTCAAGACGGAACTTGTAGCGCGGCTCGGGACGATCCGGGCGGCCTTGGAGCGGGTCGCAGGGCGGTTGCCTGAAGTCAACCGGCTTTACGAGGAACGGTTGCGCGAACGACTGCGCGCCCTGGCCCTCGAGGCTGGAATCCGGGAGGAACGGCTCGCGCTTGAAGCCGCGCTTATGGCCGAGAAAGGCGATGTTACCGAAGAGGCGGTGCGCCTCAAGGCGCACCTGGAGCACGCCCTCGAAATCATGGATTCTCCCGAGCCCAGCGGCCGCCAGCTCAATTTTCTCACCCAGGAGCTACAACGCGAAATTAACACCCTCGGGTCAAAAGTGCGCGACACCGCCGTCGTCCGTGAAACACTCGATATGAAAGCAGAACTTGAAAAATTCCGCGAACAGATTCAGAATATAGAGTAAGATCACATTGTGGACGCCCAGGGAACACTCTACGTCGTGTCCGCGCCGTCTGGTGGCGGCAAGGGGACGATTCTCGCGAGTGTGCTCCAGCGCGATCCTCTGCTACAATATGCAGTTTCCGCAACAACGCGTCCGCCACGTCAAGGTGAAAGAGACGGGCGCCATTACCACTTCCTTTCCGAGAAAGAGTTTGAGCGGTGGAAAGCGAGCGGGCGTTTCCTCGAGTGGGCGCGTGTTCATTCCCATCAATACGGGACGCCCGTTGACGGTGTTACGGCTGGCCTCGAGGCGGGCAAGGACGTTGTCCTCGAGTTGGACGTGCAAGGCATGCGTTCGGTGCGGCGGGTCCGGCCGAGCGCGGTCACGGTGTTCATTGCTCCGCCGGCGATGGACGAATTGGAACGGCGCCTTCGGGCCCGCGGCGGGTTGAGCGAAGACGAGTTGAAGGTCCGGCTCCGCAACGCGGAGGAGGAACTGGCCGCCAAAGACGAGTACGACTTCATCGTCATAAATGACGATTTGGAATCAGCCATAGCCGAGTTCGAGCGGATTATCGCGGACCACCGCGGTCCCTCGAACTAGAAACCGTTGGAGAGGTACATGCACCACTACACGCTCGAAGATTTCAAGAAGGTCGACGACAAGATTGACAGCCTCTACCGCGTCATCAACATCACGTATCGCCGCGCAATCCAGGTGAACCGGCCCGAGGCGCGCCCTCTGGTCGCTCGCACCCATCAAAAGCCCACCATCGTCGCGCTCGAGGAAGTGCGCGAAGGCAAGGTCGGATTCCGCACCAGCGCCGAAGAGGGAGATGACTTCGACGTCGAATAAGACCGTCGTCCTCGGGGTGACGGGAAGCATCGCCGCCTACAAGGCCTGCGAGATTGCCTCTCTGCTGGTAAAACGCGGACTCAATGTCATTCCCGTGCTATCGGCGTCGGCGCAACAACTCGTCGGGCCAACGACTTTCGAGGCGCTGACGGGAAACACCGCAATTACCGCGATGTTTCAAGCCGAATCCAACCTCGACGTCGAACACATCAACGTCTCGCAGCGCGCGGGCCTGTTTATCATTGCCCCGGCGACCGCCAACGTCATCGCCAAAGCAGCCGTAGGCATTGCCGACGATTGGCTCACGACCGCGCTGCTTGCCACGCGCGCCCCGCTGCTGTTCGCGCCCGCCATGAACACACTGATGTACCAACACGGAGCGACGCAGGAAAACCTATCGATCCTCAAACTGCGGGGCGCGCACATTGTCGATCCCGAAGAAGGCCTCCTTGCCTGCAAAACGACCGGCATCGGCAAAATGGCCGCGCCAGAGAAAATTGTCGAACGGGCCCTCGCGCTTTTGAATCGCACTGATGAGTTCCGAGGACGCCGCATCCTCATCACCTCCGGCGCGAACCACGAACCCATCGACCCCGTCCGCTTTATCGGTAATCGTTCCTCCGGGAAAATGGGCCGGGCCGTCGCGTTCGAAGCGCTTCGCCGCGGCGCCGAGGTCACCGTAATCACCGGCCCAGCCGAAGTCGCCCCGCCGGACGGCTGTCGCGTGTTGCGCGTTCAGACAGCACAAGAAATGCTGAATGCCGCGCGCAACGAAGCACGCCGCTCCGATGTGATCATCGGCGTTGCAGCCGTGGCGGACTACCGTATCGCCGAACCGTTCTCGGGCAAGCATAAACGGAACGGCCAGGACATGACGTTGCGTCTCGTCGAAAACCCGGACGTAATCGGATCGCTCGGCGAGGAAAAACGCCCCGGACAAATCATCGTCGGTTTCGCCGCCGAGACGGACGACCTCATCCACAACGCCAAGGACAAGATCGCGCGTAAGCACCTGGACCTTATTGTCGCCAACGAAGTTGGCAAGCCCGAATCGGGTTTCGGCACGGACACGCTTAAGGCCAGCCTCATCAGCGCCGACGGCCACGTCGAGGAACTGCCGCTCTGCTCGAAGGACGAAGTAGCCTCGCGGCTGATGGACAATGTCGTCGCCCTGCTTGCTCCCAAGGGCGCACCCGCTTCGCACCCCGCCGCGCACGGCCATCATGGTCACGCGCACGGCCACCATCACGGATAGTGTTGGAACCCTCGTGAGCCAAGGCGGCCCCCGTTCGGACCTCCGAAGTCCGCTCGCGGTCAACTCGTTGCGCCACTACTACCGCCTGCGCCGGGAACTCGGCCCTCAAGATCCGGACCGAAAAAGCCTGCACCGGCACATCGTCGCCAGCAGCGTCCTTTGGTCGCCATTGCGCATCCTTGAACGTCTTTTCGTCGACCCGCGCGTCGACAAAGTCAATATCGAACACCCCCCGATCTTCATCCTCGGACACTGGCGCACCGGCACCACGCACCTGCACAACCTGATGAGTTTGGATCCCAACCTCGCGCACGTCACGACCTTCCAGACACTCGCGCCTGAATGCTGCGTCACCGGCCGATACACCCTGCGCCCTATCATGGCCCTGAACATGCCCGCCACGCGGCCCATGGACAACGTGGCCCTCGGCATCGATCTGCCGCAGGAAGATGAGTTTTCCCTCTGTAACGTCACGCTATGTTCCATGTACAACGGCTTCTATTTCCCCCGCAGCCTAGATCGCTTGTTCGATCGGTACGTCCTATTTGATGGAATCTCAACAACGGAAATCGACGAGTGGCGGACGGTCTACACCCGCGTGCTCAAAAAGGCCACCTACCTCGCGCGCGGCAAGCGGCTGGTTTTGAAAAACCCGGTCAATACGGCGCGCATTCCGCAACTGCTCGGCCTTTTCCCCGGCGCGAAGTTTATCTTTATCCATCGAAATCCCTACGAGATCTTTCATTCCACCAACAAACTTTTCCGAAGCGTCATCGACCAGGTCGGAATGCAAGACATCCCCGCGGAAACCATCCGCGCGCACGTGCTCCGGTTCTTTCGTGAGATGATGACGCGGTACATCGAGACCGCGCCCCAAGCGCCGCGGGGGGATCTCGTGGAAGTCGCCTATACGGACCTCATCACCGATCCTGTGCGCGAAGTGACCCGGATTTATCGCGAGTTGGGCCTCAGCGGCATCGAGGCCACGTTGCCGCTCGTCAAGGAGTACGCCTCGAAACAACAGTCCTATGAGCCTAACCGCTTCACCCTCGCCCCGGATGACGCGGACCTTATCGAGCGCGAATGGGGCTTCGCGATCGAGCACTGGGGCTACACCCGGCCCGGCGCGGAAATCATTTCACAAACGTAGTTGTTCATGAATACCCAGGACCTCGAAACGGAGAACGTCATGAAAGTCGATATCAAAGGACTCATGCCCGCCATTGTCACGCCCTTCACGCGCGGCGGTAAACACGTGGACTACGAGAAGGCCTGCGCAATTGCGGTCCATCTCGCCAAGCAGGGCGTGCATGGACTCTTCGTCGCGGGGACGACCGGCGAATCGCTCCTCATGACAACCGAGGAGCGCAAGCATCTCACCGAGGAACTTGTGCACGCCGTCGGCAACAAGCTGAACATCATTCCGCAAGTTGGCTGCCTCGACACCGCCACGACCATCGATCTCGCCCGGCACGCGTTCGCCGCCGGAGCGAAGGCCGTCGGGGTCGTCGCGCCCGGTTTTTTCACCTACGACGCTGCGGCGCTCAAGGCCCACTTCAAGGCCGTGGCCAAGGCGGTCGAGGGCCCGGTCTTGCTTTACGACATCCCAGGGTGCGCGAAGAACAAAATCAGTGTCGAACTGACCATCGAACTCGCCCGCGAGGTCGAAAACATTGTCGGCATGAAAGAAAGCGACAACGACATGGTCTCGTTCGGCAGGCTCGTCGCAGAACTCCCGAAAGACTTTGTCCTCATCAACGGCGTCGACGAGTATTCCTACCAGGCCTACCTCACGGGCGCGAAGGGCTCCGTCGCCAGCACCGGCAACGTCGCGGCCAAGTTCCTGCTCGGCGTCTACAACAACATTCAAAAAGGCGATCTCAAACAGGCCTGGGCCTTTCAGCAAAAACTCAATGAAGTCTGCAAGATGTTCCGCTACGGCGGCCTGCACGCACTGCTCAAGGAAGCGCTGCGCCTCCAAGGCATCGAAGCCGGTTACGTCCGCCCGCCCCAACGCGAACTCACCGCCCAAGAAAAACGCCGCCTCGCGAAGGACATGGAGCGGCTGGGGTTGGTCTAATCGCTGGAATTGGCGTCGTCTACACCGTCGTGGAATCGGACGGCGGCCGGTAAGACTTGGGCCGGCGAGGGGGCCGGGTTACATACTCCTTACCTGATTCGCGCTCTTGCCGCTGAATATCCGCGGCGATCCGCTCGATATCGTGGTCAAAAGCCGCGGCATGCTCTTCGCGTATCCGGTGGATTTCGTCAATGATCTCGTCGCTTCGGTTAGGCATCCATCAACTCCTCGGGCGTACAGATAATAATAGGCGCTAATCCGGCCCCGCGGCACGATTCATCGATCAACTGGCGGGCGGCCGCGTTCGCGATGTGCCGGAAATTCCACGTCAGGAGATAGTCTATACCATGGACAGCCGCGACTGCTATATGGAACGCATCTTCCTCAGCGTTCGCCGGGACCGCGCCGCTTTCTTGAAGCGTTGTAGCAAAATTGATTACGTTCCTTGTAACGGCCAGGAGCGGGCCCCCCTCGACCAGTGCCAACCGTGCGCGGGCCGCAACGGGGTCGCCAGTTCCCACCTCTCGCACGACGAACTGCGAAACGTACATATCGAATGCCGATGCTGCCGTCTCGAACCAGTCCCGCGTGATTTGTTGGCGACCTGCCATGATTAGATCTCGGCTCGGTCGGGACGTCGCATAGCTGATCGCGGACGTCTCGAGGTAAACGGATTGTCTTGGCATAATTCGGCCTATCCCTCCGCCAACTCCTCCGCGACCGAGCGCGCCGGTTTCGGCGTCACGAACGACACCACGATTAGCGTCAGGAACCCCAGCGGAATCGTCACCAACGCGGGTTGGCTGAATGGGACATACGACGTCGCCGGGTCCCAGCCGTAGACCTTCGAGTACGTGTCGCCCGAAAGCAGCACCCACGCCAACGAGCTCAGCAGGCCGACGGTCACCGCGGCGGCGATGCCCTGCTTCGTCGTGCGCCGCCAGAACAGCATCATCACCAGCGCGGGAAGGTTCGCCGACGCCGCGATGTTGAATGCCCAACCCACGAGAAAGCTCACGTTGAAGTCCTTGAACAGCACGCCAAGGACCATCGCGCCCACGCCCAGTACGACGGCGACCGACTTGCCGTACAGCACTTTCTGACGGTCTGTCATAGGCACATGCAAGACATTCTCGAGCAGGTCATGCGCCACCGCGCCCGACCCCGCCATGATCAGCCCCGATACCGTGCCGAGCACCGTGGTGAACGCAATCGCCGAAATCACGGCGAACATGAATTCGTTGAACGAGCGCGCCAACAACGGCGCCGCCATGTTGTTGTCCGTCACGTCCATCGCGCCGCTCGTCATCGCGCCCAGGCCAAGGTAAAGCGTCAACACGTAGAAGAAACCGATCGCCGCAATCCCCACCACGGTGCTCTTGCGCGCCGACGCTTGATCTTTCACCGTGTAGTAGCGGATAAGAATGTGCGGCAGCGACGCCGTGCCGCAGAACAGCGCCAACATCAGCGAAATAAAATCAAGCTTGTCCGCGAACTTTTTAGATCGAATTCCGGTGAAGTAACCGCCCGGCGTCAACAAGTCGTTCCCTTTCTTCTCGCTCGGCCAATAGACCGTCGTCGTCGACCCCTCGGCATTCTTGAGCGTGTCCTTAGTCCACGTCACCACCGTCGCGCCGCCCAGCACGCCGAAAAAATTCAGCGGGCCAATCGGGCCCGTCCGCTCGGTGCCGTCCGCCAACTCGGTCAACGTGCCCACGGGCCGCAGATCGTTCTCCTTGGTCTGGGGCAGTCCGTTTACCAGCTTCGTCCCATCGGCCAACTTCGTTACCGCCTGCGTCTCGACCCAGCCCTCGGGCGTCACGCGCCAAATCGACTCGTCGCCGTTCGCGTCGATGATCTTGGCGTACGGCTTACCGGGCCACGCATCTTCGACAATTCGAACGCCCGCTTCCTGGCGTGCAGCCGACGGATCCATCGTCCGCGGCCCGGGCGACGTCGAGAACCCGCGCAGAAGAATCAGCACCGTCAGCACCGTGCAAAACACAACGAGCAGCGACCCCTTGATGAATTGCACCCACGTCGTCGAAACCATTCCCGCCGTCACGACAATCAGCGTGACCGTGATCCCCACCAGCACGACGCCCGCGTAGTGCGGCAGTCCCAGCAACGGCGTGATGAGCGCGCCCGCGCCGACCATCTGGGGAATCAAATAGAACGCGCTCACAACCAGCGTCGAAATCGCCGCGGCCAACTTGATGCTCCGCGAACCGAAATGCCCGTCGAGCGCGTCGGCAAACGTGAACTTTCCCAGCCGCTTGATCGGCTCCGCGATCACGAGCAGCGCGACGATCCATCCCGCTAGATACCCGATCGAATAGAGGAACCCGTCGTACCCGTAGAACGCGATGAGACCGCAAATCCCCAGGAAGGACGCCGCCGAGAGATAGTCCCCCGCGAAGGCCATCCCGTTCACCGCCCACGGTATCGTGCCGTGCGCCGTGTAGTAGCCCGTGGCCGATTGGCCGCGCCGCCCAAGATAGAACGACAGCCCCAGTACACCCAAAACGAAAAAAGCGAAGACCCCCGCCGCCGTCATCGACGTTCCGTAGACCATCAGCTCCGGTCCTCGCGCGGGCCGCGGCACAACCTCATGTAGACCAACGCGATCACCAACGCCGCCGCGATCAATCCGAACCCGTAAGCGATTGCCAGGTTCATCCCGCCGAGCGCCGCCTCGCCCATCCGCGGCGTCTGAAACACCACAAGGAAAATGAATCCGCCGTACAACACGACGTACACCGCAAACAGCCAAAGCCCATACCGCGCGTTCCGGCCGACTAAATGCGGGTGGTCCTCATGATGGTGTGACTTGTCCATGTTGCGCGTCCGATCCAATCTCACTCGACGAATATTTTGTCCGCCGTCACGTCGATTATCGTCCCATACTTCGCGAGCGCTTCCATGTCCATGCGCTTTTTGTCGCCCACGATAGAAATCAATTTGGGCCGCCCCTTGATGTGTTCGGCATGGAATTTCATCAAGCCGCCAAGCTCGACATGTTGGAGCCCTTCGTAGCGTTTCACCCTCGGATCCGGCTGTAGCCCAAGCCGCTCCCACGAACGCACCGCCCCGATCACGCTGCGGAACCCCGTCTTCGATGCGCGATACGTATTGAGAATTCCATTCACACTTTCGCCGAAGCGTTCCGGCGATTCCGGCAGATTGTCGAAAAGGTCGAGGAACGCCTGCACCGCCTCTGGCGTTTTGTCCGCCTGGCACCCGATGACGCCGATCATCAGGTTCTCGTCGTTTATCCGGCTGCCGGGCGCGTAACGCGCGCCCGCGGAATACGCCAGCGCCCGCGCCTCGCGCAGTTCTTGAAACACAATGCCCGACATCCCCCCCGCGAAGTACGCGTTATACAGTTCCATGCCCGTATTCGCGTCTTCGCTAAATATTCCGTCGGGAAACTCGATCCGCACGGTCGCCTGCGCGAGCTCCTTGTCGTAGAAATAAATCTCGGTCTTATCCGCCGCCTTCGCGCGATAGAACCGATACGGCGGCGTGTCCTTCAATTCGCCCAAGTCTGGTGCATGCTTCTTGACGATCTCGAGCACCTTCTCCGGCGCGAGCGAACCTACGTAGGAAATCGTGTGCTTGTACTTCAGCAGATCCTTGATGCTCTGATGAAGCTCCGGCACCGACAGACCCAGCAGCTTTTCCTTTGGAAGCAGCCGAAGAAAATATGACTCGTCCCCGTATCGGTGATAACTCGACAGCGCAGACCCAATCGTCCCAGGGTCTTTCTTCGAATCTTCTCGCTGCACCAAAATAATCTGCTTCAACTCTTCGAGAACGGCAGCGTCCGCCTTCGGATCCGTCATAACCGTCATCAACAATTCAACCGCCCGCTCAAAGTTTTCGTCGAGGCCCGAAAGGCTCACGAAACTTTCGTTATCGCCCGCGCTGACGCCGAAGTCGCAGCCTAGCTTGTACCATTCCTTTTTGAGGTCCTCTGGCGAGTACTCGCCCGCGCCGGATTTATCGAGCAGTTGCGTCGCAATTCCAATTTTGTTGTCTTCGTAGGTCCCGAACTCTACTGAGAACGTCAATGTGAATAAGTCATTCAGCGGATTTTTCGAGTGATAAAACTTCACGCCCTTCGGATCGTCGATAATCGTCACGTCTTTTTTCGCGTCGACGAACACCGGATCGAGCGGCGTGTACGGTATCGCCAATACTTTCTTGGCGAACTGCGACTGCCTGCGCGGGTCAATGTCGACGGGATCAATCTGCGGCTTTTCGATCGAAGGCACCTCGTGTTGTTCGTCAATGCGGTAGCCCGCGACATAGTCGCTCCCGAAGTATTGGTTCGCGACGCGAATGATGTCCTTCTTCGTCACTTTCTCCATGCGTTCGATTTCGCCCACCGCGAAGTCCCAGTCCATATTCGCGATGAAGGCCTGCGTCATGCCATTCACGCGCGCGATGTCTGATTCGAGCGCTGCTTTCCGGTTCTTTTTGAAATCGGTCAAAATCGCGCCGAGAATCCAATCCTCAAATTCCCCCTTCTTGAGCAATTCGAGTTGTTCCAGGAGCAGTTTCTCGACCTCCTCGAGCGTCTGCCCCTCCTTGGGAATGCCCCACAATTGTTCCGAACCGTAATCGTTCATCACCGCGGGATAGGTCCCCGCCTGGCGCACGCGTTGCTGCTGGTTCAGGTTCAGATTGATAAGGCCCGCCGTCGCGTTGTCCAGAATCATGTCGATGAGTCTGAGCGCCGGCGTGTCCTCGTGCTGGTTTCCGGCCGTCCTAAACGCCAGAAACACGTACTCCTCGCCCTGGTATTTCACCGTCACACGTTCCGCGCCCTTCAGCGGTCCTTCTTTCCATTCGCGCGCCTTTGGCAGAGGCTTGCTCTTCCATGTCGAAAAGTGTTCGTCGATAAGTTTGATCGTTTTATCGATGTCGATGTCGCCGCTAATCGCAATCGCCATGTTGTTCGGCACGTAGTACGTATCGAAATAGTTCTGAATGTTCACCAAGGACGGCCGTTTCAGATCCTCGACCGTGCCGATGGTCGTCTGTTGCCCGTACGGATGGACCTTGTAGAGCAGGTTGTTCACCGCTTCGTCGATGATTACATCCTTGTTGTCCATCGAGCGGTTCTTTTCCTCGTAGACCGTCTCGAGTTCCGTATGGAACAATCGGAAAACCGGACGGCTGAATCGTTCCGCCTCGATCACGGCCCATTGTTCGAGCCGGTTCGCGGGCAACGACTCCTCGTACACCGTCTCCTCGTGCCACGTGTGTGCGTTCACCGCGTGCCCGCCCATGTCGGTGAACAGCTTGTCGATCTCGTTCGCGATGGCGTATTGCGCGGCCTCCTGGCTCACCGAGTTGATCGCCGCGTAAATCACCTTGCGCTTCTCCGGGTCGTCCTCCTTGAAATGCTGCTCGTACAGGCCGGTGATCTTCTCGATGTACGCCTTTTCTTTTTCATAGTCGAGCGTACCCATGCTCGCCGTTCCCTTGAACAGCAAATGCTCCAAGTAGTGTGCAAGCCCCGTCGTTTCCGCGGGGTCGGACTTGCTCCCCGCCCGCACCGAAATCTCCGAATAGAACCGCTGCGTGTCGTGGTTCTCGGTCAGATACACCGTCAGTCCGTTGTCCAATTGAAAGATTCGCGCGTTCAGCAAATCGGCCGGGTTCGGCCCGTTAATCTGCTTGTACCCCGCCCATGCGGGAACGAACAGCGCCGCCGCCAGCATCGCCACCACTCGAAGAAAACTACGCATCGCGTTCCACTCCGATTTCGCCAACGCCCCGCCAATGTTTCCCAGGGATCGCGGCATCATAACAAAACGATCCCTTCGCCCTTCCAAAACTCCGCTTCGTTAAGTCGTTGACACCTCTCGCTTTCTGTCGTATGATCCTCAGTTGCCGAAGGTGTCAAGGAGGACGGCGGGCGGTGGCGCGCCTAATGGCAAGGAGAATAGGGCATGACCAGAAACTGGACGGCGGGCCTAATGGTGTTCACCGCATGCGCCTTAATCGCGCCGAATGCCGCGGCCGGCGCTCTCGATTGGAAGTCCGCCAACTGGCGCCTCGAGCTCATGGGCTGGAACGGCCTCGATACGGGCGACGGTGATCGTTCCGAAGATTGGGGATCGACCGACACGGTCGAGTACGAAGTCCCCCTCGGATCACACTTCGCCTTCGGTCTTCGCGCGGCCCCCCTCTTCTATTACGACCAAGACAACAATGACGACGACATGTGGGGCGTCGGCTTCGGCCCCACGCTGCGCCTCTATTCCAAGGCCGACGAGCAACGCGGCTTCTTCGGCGAACTTGGCCTCACCGCCCTCTACCACTCCGAGAAGTTCACGGGTAACGGTTCGGACCTCAATTTCGTAAGCGAGCTGGGTGTTGGCTATAAATTCAAGAGGGAATGGCACATCGCGCTCAAATGGCGCCATATCTCCAACGCCGGCATCGACGAAGACAACTCCGGCGCAAACGCCATCGGCCTCGGCCTCGGCTACTCGTTCTAGCCCATCGAGTTCCTAGCCGCGTAGCGACTCGAGGAATCTACTCGCCGTCTCGACGAAAGCGCGCTCAATCAGTTTGTCTTTCTCGCGCTGCGATACCGCGTTTGTAATTTGGGAGGGAGTTATTGGATGGTCGAACACATCGCCGAGTGGATCACTGACATCATGGCCACGTTGGGCTATCCAGGCCTCGTGTTTATGATGGCCCTCGAAAGCATGATTGCCCCGGTCCCCTCCGAGATCGTCATGCCCTTTGCCGGGTTTCTTGTCGTCGAGGAGAAGTTTACGCTCGTCGGCGCGATCCTCGCCTCCTCCCTCGGCACAATTCTCGGCTCTCTGGCTGGATATGCGATGGGCAAATTCGGCGGCTACCCCATCGTCTACAAGTTTGGCCGTTACCTACTCCTCGAACGCCACCATCTCGAACTGACCGCAAGATGGTTTGAGAAACGCGGCGAGATCACCGTGTTCGTCTGTCGTTTCGTCCCCGTTGTCCGCCACTTAATCTCCATCCCCGCCGGCGCTGGAAACATGAATCTCTTCCGCTTCTGCCTCTTCACGCTTATCGGCGGCACCATCTGGAACGTCATCCTCCTCGTCGCCGGCATTCAACTCGGCCAACGCTGGGAACTCATCCACACCTACTCCCACCAGATTGACTACGTCGTCGTAGCCATCATCCTCGTGGTCGCCGTCTGGTGGATCCGCAAACAATGGCTGCGCCGCAAGATCTCGGCGGCCTCCCCCCAATAAATACCGCTGTTCAAAAACACAAGCAATTCGTAATCGCTCGATGGGGAGGGCGACGCTCCCGCCGGGCCGGTCAACTCCCGAATCGTTCCTACGTTAGCTATAGTGTCCGAACCAACTTTCATGGTCCGGTGCTGAACATGTGCCGCGCTCGTGACGTCCTCCGCTAACGTTTCTCCCAGATGTCGATTCTCCTCGCAACATGGCTATCCTGTGCCGCCGCGGCAGATCTTTGGGTCGCGCCCCCAACGGATCGCCTCTTCGCGGTCACACTCCCGCCTGTCTCAGCCGAGCGGTCCGTCCGCCTGTACGCCGCTCGCGGAGAGTTCGAATCCTTCCAAGTCGGCATCCGCGCCGGGGCGGACGGAATCGAAGCCGTCCGCGCCGTTCCGCCCGACCGGCGCTGGGACCCGCATGTATACAGCGTGGAACCCGTCGAATCGGGGCCACCCTCGCCCCGCGCGATGGGCCGCGCCTCTGCATGGCCGGACAAACTCTCGACCTTCGCCTCGTTCGCCATCCCGCCCAACGAGACGGCGGGCCTTTGGATAACCCTCCGCGTCCCGCGCGACGCCAAACCCGGTATCTATTCGACGGAACTGGGCATCGAACTCGACAAGCGTCATCACCCGGTCCGAATCACCATCGAAGTCTTCGGCTTCACCCTGCCCGAGGTCCCATCGCTGCGCACGCGCTTTTGGTTGGATCGAAAGTCGATTCAAGACACCCTCGCAATTGCGCCGACGTCCATGACCGATTGGTCGCCCATCTACGATTTCCTCGCCCGCTATCCGATCAGTTACGCGGTGTGGGACGGCGGACCGCTCGTGTGGATCGATTCGGCCGGCGCGATCACAACCGCGCTGGAAATCCACCTTGACTACGCCGCGCGCCGCATGAACACCGTCGAGTTGTCACCGGGCCCGTTGGGCGCGACCGCAGCCCCGTTCGACGCAGCCCTCGGCGCGCTCGCCACGGCCACGCTGCCGAACTTCACGTCCGGACGCAGTACCTATTCCGTCGCCGCGACTCCCGATCGAAACACCTGGGCCCCCGCTAAGGACCAACTCGCGCAACTCGCAAAGCGCCTGTCCGGTGTCACCCGGTTGTTCGAGGGGCCTGTCCATCCGGATTTCGAAGACTCTACCGACATCTACGCCGCGCCCTTCGCCGAATGGCGGCCCGAAATCATCTATGCGCTTCGCAACGCCGCGAGTTTGCGGACAACAATCGAGTACCCCGGAACGCAAGCCGCGGCCTCCACCGAAGCAACCCCGGCGCTCGAAGCGTACGACGGCTCCCCCTACACCGCATGGTCTCCCGCGACCACAGACCGAAACCCCGCTCTCAATCTCACTTTCCCTGATCTCGTGCTTCTCGAATCGCTCAAACTGGTGTACCCACCCAACTCATCGGTTCCGAACGTTCAACTTCGCACCACGGGCGACGGCGAGCGTTTCTCACGCGCAACAGTCAGTTGGCGCGAGCGCGACGGCGTTTCGGAGGGGACATTGCGCGTTGCGAAAAACGTCCGAGGAATCCGCCTCGAATTCCCCCGCGATGTTGCATTCGCGCTGGCCGAGGTCATATTCGGCGAACGCGAGTGGCTCCACCGAGACGGCCCGATTCGCCCCTGGCTCCGGCTTGTCGATGATGAATTTCCTTCCTTCGAGATTGACGCCGCCCCCCTTGAGTATCGCCTCGCTCCCTGGGTTTGCTGGCAGATGGGCCTCGACGGATTCGCCGCCGGCTATCTAAACGCCTGGCCCCCATTCGGCGCCGCCAATCCCGAGGCATGGACACGCGCACGGTCCTTGGTCTACTCTGGATCGCTGGGTCCGGCACCGAGTGTGGCGCTCGAATTGGTGCGAGACGGCGTAGAGGATTACGAATATCTCGTAGCGCTCGAAGGCTTGCTTTCGGCATCGCCGAACGCAGACCCGGCGTATCAGGCACTGTTGCGTCCTCTGGCGTTCGCGCCCGATGATTCGGCACAATACGTCGCATCCTTGGCGCAGGAAATCTGGGACCGGCACAAGCAAATGGGACGCGCGATTGACGCGCTGGGAGACGAGTGATGGACGAGAACGCGATTGCGGGATACGAAATCATCCAGGCGTACCTTCGGCACGTCGACGTGCTCGCGCCACTGTTCGACGAGTACCGGGTGTTCTACGGCCAGCCGCCAAATCCAACGTCGTCGCGCAACTTCCTCGCCGCGCGAATTCGTCATCAGGATTCTGTCGTGTTCGCCGCCGTCAACGACCACGAAATCTTCGACGAAGCCTACGGCTTCACGATGCTGTATCCCTCATATAACTCGCGCGACGCGACCCCCATCTGGATTCTCAACGATCTCTTCGTGCATCCCTCCGCGCGCGGCCACGGCATCGCCAAAGCGCTCGTCGACCGTGGAAAACGTCTCGCGGAAGACACCGGCGCAAAACACCTCACGCTCGAAACGGGCGTCGACAATAAGCCCTCGCATGAGTTGTACGAATCGGCCGGGTTCCGCCGTGACGATCGATATTGCACGTTCGTGATTGATCTATAGGTACAGGGTTCAACGTTCAAGGTCCAACGTTTGACGAGCCTTCGCAACGTGGCCGTTGGATTCCGCGGCCGCCATTCATGCTGAATCCGAACGAGTTCGCGCTGACTTCGTGCTCAGCAGCCCGCAAAGTCTCCCACACCCTCTACCTACTTCTGTGCGTGTTTCTTCTTGGCCTTCTGGCGCGCTCGTGGGGCCTCTCGCAGGAATCCCCCTGGTACGACGAAGTCGTCACGCTTCGCCATCTCGATGCGCCCAACATCCCGGCGTTCCTCGACGACGTCGCGGCCACCGGCACGCCCCCGATGCCGGTCTACTTCGCGCTCGAGTACCTATGGGGCAACTACGTCGGCAACTCGGCGGTAAGCCTGCGCCTTTTGTCCATCATCTTTGGGCAAGCGGCAATCCTGGCGATCTACTCTCTGGGCGCTCAACTCTTCGACCGCCGCGCCGGGCTCATCGCCGCGTTCTGTCTCGCCGCCTCGCTCGTACACGTCTACTTCTCGCAGGAGATCCGAATGTACGCGCCGATCCAATTCTTCGCGATCATGTCGGTGCTCGCCCTGCACAAGGCCCTCACCTCCAGCCAACGGCGCTGGTGGATCGTTAATATTTGCTTCAACGTCCTGTTGGTCTGGACGCACGTCTTCACCATCCTGTTAATCGTCGCGCAAGCCGCTTACCTTCTCGCATTTCACCGAACACCCTCGAAGCGAAACCTGGCCTGGGGCGCCGCGCATGTCCTGCTCATCGGCCCCGGCATGCTGCTCTGGCTGCGTAGCCTAAACTTGGATCGAATCTACGCCGCCGCCGAAGCCATTTCGCCCATCACCGCCAAGGATATTGCGATGACCTTTCTCGTCTTCGCGGGCGGACGCGCCTCGAATGAGGCCCCGCTCGGCCACCTTCCGTTCCCCATCTCTCTCGACGTGCCTCTCGCCGGACTCATATACGGTCTCGCCGCGTGGGCGGTCTGGCGCACGGTTCATCGCAGACGAACCAACGCCGCCGCGCGCGAAGCACAACCCATCGGGTTACTAGTCATTTGGCTAGTGCTGCCCCCGCTCCTGCTAGCCGCCGCCTCGGTGGTCTGGAAACCCAGCTTCCTCTACCGCTATGTCTTGTTTAGCTCCCTCGCGCTCTACTTACTCGCCGGGGCCGCCATCAGCAGCCTGCCCAGTCACCCATGGCGCATGGCCGCCACGGCCTTTCTTGTGTGCCTCTACACATATCAACTATCGGGCCTCACTGTCGGCCCGTTTCGCCCGGATTGGCGTGCCGCGGGGGAGTACGTAAGGTCACACGCCGATCCCGACGACAAGCTTCTGGTCTTCCAGAACATCAACACCGTAGCGCTCCAATATAGCGCTGATTTCCCCCCATCACGCATTCAAACGATCGAGGTCTGGTCGGAAATCTGCCCCGCCATCCTGACCGCGCATGAGCAACGAAAGACCACCTGGCTGTTCACCTGGCTCTGGGCCGACCCAACAAACATCGAACAATGCTTCCACGAAAATCGACTGGCCTTCACCGCGACAGATTTCCCCAGTTGGCCCATCCTCCGCGTATACGAGATTAGGCCGAAATCGGGCCTCTGACGAGCGGACGATTCCCTCAATGACTACATCCCCGTGTTGGAAGTCGCCGAAATCGCGTTGACTCTCGGGCCAAACGTCTCGCCCTCGTTCGTGACGAAGATGGTTGGGCGATTGGTAGTTCGATTCGTATTTCGATAGAATCGCGCAACATCGTGCGGCAACATGTCGGTTTCGATCCGACACGAAAAGTCCCGAGACTAGGGCCACTCCAATTCTCTCTCGTATACACCGACCGGAATTGGAAGGCGCCGCTCCCGTTCAAAGTCTAAATCATACGGATAGGTTTGAGTAATTGAGCAGGAGAAGCGGTTTGACCCTCGCACCCCATACTGAGAATCGGGACGGCCCTCTCTCTCCGTCGTTTCAATTCGCGCGGAGCGCCGAACTGGCGCTGCTCGTTGCCGCGATTGTCGTCGCGCTCGTGCTGAGACTGCGAAATCTCAACGCCAGCTATTGGGCCGATGAAATCGATACCCACAATCTCGCGGTGGGTTCGTGGCATGAACTGCTCACTACCCACCCGAATCCCTTCTATTACATTCTTGCCCGATTTGCACTTCTAATCGACGATTCCGAGGTCATGCTCAGAATGCCCGGGCTCATCGCGAGTATCCTCAGCGTTCTCGTCATCTACACACTCGCCAAACGCTTGGCGGGAACGACAGCGGGACTTACCGCAGCGTGGCTGCTCGCGACCTCCTTTTCCCAAATCCTAGTAACGCAGGAAGCCCGCTTCTATGCGCTCATCGTCTTGCTGACGCTCACCACCGTCTACGTATTGGTTGAGTACATCGCGAACCGGCGGATGGCCGGCTGGATCGCGCTACCCCTTCTCGGCGCACTCGGGATAATGACCCATACCATATTTCTGGCCTTTTACGGTGCAGCGCTCGCCGGGTTCGCGATCTGGGTGTTGGTTTCGCAAAGCCACCGAGAGTCTCGATCTCGCCTTCGGGCCCTTGCGGGTGTCACCACGTGCGGGCTTCTCGCCGTATCGTCGCTCATCCCCTACGCGGCCCCCTTGTACACCCTGCTCCGTGAAGGCGCACCCTATGCCGACGCTTGGTCCAAAAGCTATGGCGAGCGAGCCAAGCCCGACGCATCAAGTCCGGCCCCCGTCGCCACCGCCCCTCGGCCCCCGAAATATCGAATGACCCTTCCAGAATACCTCGATCTTTATCGCACATTGTACTTCGCCTATGGAAATCGGGCGCTGGAGATCGTGCCGTGGGCGTTGTTCGTCTTCGGGTTCGCGCATCTTGCGGTGCGGCGCCCGTCCGCCTTCGCAGTTCTGTGTAGCGTCACATTTCTAGTTCCTCTCGTCATCCAATTCATTGAAGTCGCGCACCGATACAGTCCGCGGTATTTCGTCTTCCAAGGAGCACTGGCCGTCCTCGTGATTGCCGTCGGCGTCGATGCGGTAAGACGGTTAACGGGTCTCGCCGTAAAGTACTTTGTGTCGGACTCGCCATCGCGTTTTCCCGCAATGGCGCAGGGAATAGTCTTGACGCTCGTGTTGGCGCCGTTGGCATACGGCACATTCAGCGGTCTCGCCAACCTCCACGACCGTCCAATCGGTGATTGGAAAGGCGCCGCGAGGCGCATGGTCTGCCTATTTCGGCCGAACGATAAACTGGTATTCATAGACTCCTTGGCCGATGGATCCAATTCGAACTACCGCGAAGCTGCGCTCTTATACTACCTTCAACGATACAGCGCTTCAGGCACAGACTCGCTTTCTGGGCTCGAATATTTTACCGCGACTACGACGGAGGATGTGGTAAGTATTCTGAAACAACACCCCTCGAACACCGTGTGGGTCATCTCAAGACTCAGCGCCGCACTGCCAGAAACAATGCGAGCACGTCTAGATCTCGCCGTTGGTCCGCTGAGACTTTTTGTCGGGGCCGGCCTCCGTGTGGCAGGCGAACCGACCGTAAACCTTATCCAGGGTGGCGATTTCGAGACACCGCCCGACGCAACGCCCCCCTGGGACTTTCGCGAGGACGCACAACGCGTCCAGGCACCGGAAGCGTTAGACGGACAGTACTCGGCGAAATTCGTCGGATCTCCCAAAAGTAACAGCGCCGTGATTTTTTCCGTCTTGCGCGATCCCGAACTGGCAACGGAGAGCGGGGACACCCTATCGCTGGTCCCGAAAAAGTCGTATACGCTGTCCTTCGATTGGAAATTTCAGGACATCGTCCCTCACTCTGGAAGCCGGCAAAGTTCGATCCGCGTGGTCGTATCCGGACGCGACAGCGAAACGCAGAAGTATTTCTTCCTCCTATTGGCCGCGATCCATGGCGACATCTTTCGCACAATGGATTGGCATCACTGCGCCTACACAATCGCAACAGGGAACGAAATTCCCGAACGCTGCGACAATGTCAGAATCATGCTTAGCATTAGCGACGCCTCCGGGACCCTCTGGTTGGACAATGTGCAATTCGAACCCAAGGACCACGCCACGCCGTTCGTGAACGGGACGCGGCTGCCCCACGATCAGCGATTGGCCGCCGCCGGACTCGACTGACTGACACCCCGAAAGCGCTGACCCGCGCTGATTCTGTCCCGCGCGCTACACCGCCCGCTTCTTGTCGGGTGGGGTCTTCGGCGAGGAATCCTGGCCTTGGTCCTTCGCCGGCTTCGGAGGCCGGATCGCGCCTGCCTCGACAAGCGCCTCATACGTCGCACGATCAACAACGTCCCCAGACGTCACCAACACGGTCGCTCCATTCACGGTCACGCCGAATTGGCGGACCTCCCCCGAGCGTCGCTTGTACGCACTGCCCTTGACCATCATGTCGAAGTCGATGCGGTAGCGCCGGTCAGCTTGGCCCGGGCCACCCACACCAAGCTCGTCGCCGCCCTTGCGTTTGAACCACACGTCATGCTCTCCTCGGCGAATACCCACGCCGCGACTATTCTACATTCCCCTTGTTCGCCCTGATGTTCTCCGCGGCCGCCCTCGCAAACGATTGATACTGTGCGTCCTCGGAAAGTTCTGCGCTCTGCTCCAGGGCCACCGCCGCGGCCAGATCGCCCAACCGCCCAAGATTCATCGCAAGCTGGGCCCGCAGGAGGGGATCCGTTTCTTTGTCCAGCAACGCTTCGGTAAACAACAGCATATCCTCCTCCACCGGGCCGGCCAATAGGACCGTAAGAATCCTTTGTCTATCGGCGGTACTAGAATCCGCCGCGTGATACATTCCCACCACCGAGGATCGCGCTCCCGCGTCTCCGTGGTTGGTGGCCAGACCGGCCAAGGCTGCGAGCTTGACCCGCTTGTCCGCGTGGTCCGTCAACGGCCTCAGGGCGTCCGCGATACGCTCGTCGTCCCGTATCGATCCGAGCAGTTCCACCGTGCATGATCTACTCGTGTCGTCCTTTGGACTCGCCAACAGGGACAAAAGTTGGCCCGTGTACGCCTTCGTAATGTACGGGATCGCCCTCGCCTCAACGTATACCTGACACAGCGGACCGCAATCGGGGGCGTTCAAGAGATCGATCACCGGCGCGAGCGACGTTTCACCCACGACCGCCAATTGCCCGATTAGCCGCACCCCCTCGCCACCCGCCAACAATTCTTCTTTCGTAATCGCTTTTGCGAGCATCGTAAGTTGCGCTACCAACTCCTCGGGCGACGCCACCGTCTGCTCGGGCGAAGGCAAGTCAACCTGGCTCGACTCGATCGGCTTGAACGATTCCGTGTCCTGCGGCGCTTCGGAAGGAATGCACCCAGCGATCACAATTACAAATGTTAACCCAAGTGCACATAGACTGCGCCGAAATCGCATCGAAAAACTCCGCAAATGACTGGCCAAGAGTCCTACTTTAACATACACCGACTAGATTTTCCCGAAACGTGTCGGACGTTGCATGCGGCAGACTACTTGGATTCGCGGCTTCCGGGTCTCGATGCCGTGCGATGCCGGCTAGGGGCATGGCACGAAAGCGCGCTGCGCAGCAGCGAGTGCTCGCCCCCCGCGCAGAGACAGATGGAGACCCGATTCCCGTTTATAGCGCCATTGTCAACAACGCCTCGAGCATGCGGTCGGTGACGCTGACGACGCGGGCGGAGGCCTCGAATGCGCGCTGAAATTGCAAGAGAAGCGTGACTTCTTCGTCGATCGAGACCCCGGAGACCTCCTGCCGCCGGCGCTCGAACGTGT
Source organism: uncultured Nitrospirales bacterium (assembly GCA_964467615.1). Lineage (GTDB taxonomy): Bacteria > Hydrogenedentota > Hydrogenedentia > Hydrogenedentales > CAYXRK01. The sequence continues at coordinate 44,248 of CAYXRK010000010.1, forward strand.
TGACGAACGCCTGTTCAACCTCGAGATTTTGCGCGTTTGCTCTCGCATCGATACCAATTTTTACGATCGTCGATTCGTAGAAGTCATTAATCGAGGCCGTGTTGTTGTCAAGGAAGACGCCATTGCGGACGTTCGCCATCGCAAGGGCCGCCGTGTTGTCGCCGGTATCGAGCGGGTCAAGACTGTTCCCCGACGACAGTCGGTTCGGATCGTCGATGATTTCCTGGTTTACTCCTATGCTCCTCGCGTCCTTGCCGGTGAACAACCCATTCATCCCGAGCGCCGAAAGCACGCCAGACGTATCGTTCGAGAACGTCATGCTGCCGCCCGGGAAGGGTTGGATTTGGAGCACGTTCCCGTTGACTACCGAACCAAATACGCCCAGCGACGCGGCGACGCTATTGAGCGACGACGAATTTGGATCAACGGCGATGGTACTAGTTCCAAGGAGATTGCCAGACGGGCCATAGAAATTCACGTCAAAACTGCCCGCAATCATGCTGAAGGGAAGGCCGGCAGCGGACAAGGGAACGGCGGCGCTGCTCACCAAGTTCGTACTCTGGGTCGCCCCATTGATGTTCGTTAGGCCGTTCGCCTGCGAATGGACGCGATTGATTTCACGGATGATCGCTCCCGCGATCTGATCGAGCCGGTCATCGATTTCCACCAAGTCCCCGTCCCGCAACGTGAGAGCGCCGAAAAGCTCGCCGTCCTCGACGCTGAGCGGAACGCCGTTGTCCACGAACCGGACCTCAACAAGATCTTGGCGTTCCGGATCCGCCGTCGGCACACGGACCGCCTCCAGCGCCCGCGTGCTGTCATCGTCCACCAGGACCTCACCCGAAATAAAAATGTCGACGACCCCATTGTCTCGTTCTTTGGTCGTGATGCTGACGATACGCGAAAGATCGTCCAGCAACACGTCCCGGTCGTCCCGCAAATCGCTCGCGGGTTGACCGCCCACCTCGAGTCGGCGAATCTGCGCGTTTGTCGCCGCGATGCGTTCCGCCAGCGAATTGATCTCCGGCACGAAGTTGATCACCTCGTCGTTCGCGTTTGTTCGCAGCGTGAACAGCCGGTCCGCCGTCTCGCGAAAAAGGCCCGCAAGCGCCGCCGCTTCATTCAACACACTCTGCCGTACCGGCAACTCTTCGACGTTGTTCGCGAATTCGCTCAACGAATCGAAAAACTGATTGGTCCTGGAACTCAGCCCGTTCTCGCCCGGCTCGAGAAACACGTCCTCGACCCGCGTAAAGAACTCGTTGCGGATTTCGGCATCGGCCAATCCCGCTACTTGCCGCCGAAAGAGTCCATCAAGAAACGTGTCGCGTACACGCGCGATCTGATCGATCGACACCCCGCGCCCAATTTGGCCGAAGGGGGTCGTGACAGGGAGCCGGCTGACGAGCTCGACCCGCTGCCGAGAGAACCCCTTTTTGTTCACATTTGCGATATTGTGCCCAGCGGTATCGAGCTGGATTTGCGCCACCGCCATTCCCGAACGGGCGATATCGAATGTGCTGAATAAGGTTCCCATGAAATTGATACCCGCCGATACCGCAGGCCCAGCCACCCACCGCGCTCACGCGGATCGGGCGGCTACACGGCACATCGTCCCAGATCGGGAGCAATCATCATTCCGTTTATCGGCCGTTCGGCACAAACCCTTTAGCCAAAATGGTTTAAGCACAAGTCAAGCCGAATGTATACTCCCCCAACACGGCAAATTATGCCAGCCTATGCGGATCGTTCCGGAACGCTGAGGTATCATTCAATCTGCGGCACGGGCGCGGGCCTGTTGAGGCGATCGCCTTAACCGCGTGTGGGCAACGTGCCGCCGAAGCCAAGGCCCACTATCGCCCGATCCGTAAGTCCGGCGCATCATCCGCGCGGCGAGGTTGCACTGCCCGTGGAAGAACGCCCGGCCGTGGCTGACGTCGCAGCGCGTTTTTTGAGTGAGAAGAGGTACAGCAAATGGATCCGCGCGCACGCGTAGTACAACGCAATAGATCCATAGATACCGGCGGCGACCCCGAGCGCAAGGTGCACAAACCCTATCTCGAAGTTCAAGTACCGATGAAGCAGAATGCGGACAGCGGACAGAAAAATTACGTGCGCCAGATAAATTTCAAGCGAGCGGCGGCCCCAATGTTCGAGAAAGCCCGGCCATTTCTTCCGTTCAAGAACGACCGCCGCACAGATGGCCGCGGAACCGCCAAGCGCGGCGGCCGCGGGTCTGGCCAGTTCGGCCTCCCGCACTCCAAAATAGGACCAGACCGCAAGCGCAGAGAAGCCCGCCAAAGAAACCGCGGCGAGCCGGGGCGTCGACATGTGTCCTACGCGCGCCTTTAGATTGTCTCGCCCGACGTACGCGCCAAGCGCCACGAAGAGCATGTTGTCGCTGGGCAAGTACAGGCCCTGCCAGTGATAAGGCGTCCAACGCGACATGACCTCCACGTAGCGCTCGGGGAACAAAGGCCCTGCCCACACGGCCAAGCTCAAGTTCGTCATGAGAAACAGGGCCGCCGCGACACCGATCATCGCTGCGGGCCCGACCCCTAGACGCCGGAGGACTATGTAGTAGATGCTCGTCCAGAGAAGACAATAGAGAAACCAGTAATGCCATGGCCCCCTGAAGATCAGGCGCCAAGTGCCCGCGAGATTGGATTCAAACGTGGTTTTTTCTTCCGGAACGAGGGCGTGGATGAACGTGAACAGTACGACCCACACGACGTAAGGATAGACGACCGACGTGAGGCGGTCGATCCAGAAGTCTTTCATGGGCCGGTTGAGAAAACGCGGAAGGAACATACCGGCGATAAAGAAGAAGGTCGGCATCGAAAATGAGTACACGATGCCTCGCCACACCTGCCAAATCACTGTACTCTCGATCAGGCCGTTGTTCACTAGCCCGAGCATCGTGTGATTGAAGACCACGCAAAAGATCGCTATCCCCTTCAGATAGTCGAGCCACGCGAAATGAGCGGCGCCGCCGCGACCCGTCTCTTTTGAACTAACCATCCGGGTTCCTGTTTCTAAAATTCCCGTCGCCCCGCGCTACACCGAGCGCGTGTGGGGTAGCCGCCCTCGGCTGCCGAACCGGTACCCGAACCACCTTTTATCGTTTCTGGGTGTTCCCGAAGGGCACGTGGCAACTGTTCCGAAAAATTTCGTCGCTCGCGCTTCCAGCATCCTGCTCGGTCGCCAGTCCAAGCCTCCCGGCACCTCAACGCCCGCTCCCGGCCACACGAATCGAGAAACCCCAACCCCGCTTGCAGCAATCTAATTACACACGATTCCCTCATGCGCGTTCAACGACCGGACCGATCTTTCGGCTGCGCCGCGCAAAGCCTTCCTCGTGGGCCGTCGCTCGCAGACTGCTTGGCGAAATCATGTTGGAAAATACGCGGCGAACCTCGATAGACTGATCTCTGACCATGTGGGACGCTCCTTTCTGCGTTTGTGTAAACAGAAGAGAAGCGACCTTTTGGCCCTTTGTCAATACTTCAAACCGACCTTAACCAAACACGAATGGCGCCTGAAAAAATGACACGAAATGCGGTCCGGTTTTCGAAAAACACGGCGAAGAGAGCATGAAGAATAGAGTACCCAAGTTACTGGCGGGCGGGGTGCTGGCGGCCGCCATCGTCGCCGTTGGGATTCTCGCGCGATTGTGGCTGGCGGAGACCTACCCGCCGCTCGAATCTTCCGGCGCCACCGACAAACCCAACATCATCGTTGTCTTGATTGATACGCTCCGGGCGGACCATCTCGCACTGTACGGCTACGAAGAAAGGGTGGCGCCCTTTCTGGCCAAGTTGGGGTCGGCGGGAACGGTTTTCGATCACGCGTTTTCCACGTCATCTTGGACCGCACCGAGCACGGCGAGCGTCTTCACGTCGCTCTATCCACACCGTCACGGCATAATTCACGGCATGGTATTCCACCAAGCACTCATGGACAAAATGAAGCGGACAGGCGAGCAGGTTGTACCCATCAATAGCTTCTCCGATTCGCTGACGACACTGCCCTCGGTACTCCATAGCGCCGGGTACGCGACGGTGGGCATTGCCACCAACATCAACATCGGCGACGAAATCGGGTACTCGCGCGGATTCGATCGTTTCGTGAATGAGAGGAACATGCCCGTCGAGGACGTATACGATCGGATCGTGCAATGGAAGAACGACATCTTGAACGCGGCCCCGTACTTCCTGTATCTCCATCTGAACGATGCTCATGAGCCGTATGCGCGGCGTGATCCCTACTACACACGCGCGGATGGCGAAAACGAAAACAATCGGGCGCTGTATCTCAGCGAGATCGGTTATATTGACGAGTATCTGCCTAAGATTTTCGACGCGCTGGGCCTGGATGACAACGACATCGTTGTGCTTGTCAGCGACCACGGCGAGGAATTCCTCGACCACGGCGACATCTTTCACAACAAGACGCTGTATGCAGAATTGAACCATTCGGTTTTTCTTGTTCGCGGCCCTGGGATCTCCGTCCAGCGGCGCGCGGAAAATGTGAGCCTAATCGACGTCATGCCCACGGTCGTGGAATTCGCCGGTGCTTCCATGCCAGAGGAACGCGACGGTGTCTCGCTCGTGCCACTGTTGACCAACGGCCCTGGAGCGGAGGCGCTCAGCCGGGAATTGAACGACCGCATCCTGATTGCGCACCGCAGCGGCGACACGCGGGGCCAGCAAAGCAGCGAACGAGAAGTCTGGGCGGCAGCGCATGAGAATTGGAAGCTTATCCGTAAGGCCGATGGCACCCTCGAGCTCTACGACCACGCGACCGATCCGACTGAGCACAACGACGTGGCTAAGGCGAACCCAACGATCGTCGAGGAGCTGAGCCTGTCACTGGAACCCTACCGCGACCGCGCCAACTGGGGCGACGCAGGCGTCTCAAACGTCGAAATGAACGAGCAAACAATCGAGACACTCAAATCCCTCGGATACGTGGAATAACAAATTCACCGGGGATGGTCGTCCAGGCGAACGAGCAAGTCCCGCGTTTTGTAACATGCCGGCCGCGACGATGGAAATAACGAACCCGAGTTGGCAGGCGTTGCCGAGTGCGAAATTATACCGTGCGTCTGAAGACTGATCAGCCTATTTCCCTGGACTGAAACTGGTCGGATGCCGTTATCTTGCACGCAGCAGCGCCACTACTCCGGATCGTCCCGGCCCAACCCGGCCACCTTCTCTACTTCGAGGCGGTGCGCCTTGCGGCCCGCGCGGGATTTTCGGTCGGCGCTTGGGTCGTGTTCGAGGAGCAGGCGCGACATCTTGATCGCGCCCTCGACCAGTTCGCGGGCGGCCTGGTGCAGTTCTTCGCTGTTTTGGACAGCGGCGACGTTGCGCTCCATGTCTTCGGCAGTCCAGCCGCGCGAGTGGGCGATGAACGGGAACTGCGGCAGCACGAAGCCGAGTTCCGTGAAGAAGGCCATCATCTGTCCGGCGACGTTTTGGATGTTGTCTTGTCCGCCGGTGATGATGAACGCGGCGACTTTGTTGTTGATAAGGACCTTGTTGCGGATGGTGATTTGGTTTTGCACGCAGTTGAGCCGTTCGGCCATGCGGAAGTAGAGGGAGCTCGCTTGGCCCCAGCGGATGGGCGTACCTACGAGGACGACGTCGGCCCAGTGCACGAAGGCCTCGTAGACTTCCGTGAGTTCGTCGGTCGTGTCCATCTGGGTTATCGAGCACGGCCACGTACACGCGCGGGCGCTCTTGCTGTAGTAGCCTTCGCAGGCGCGAAACTTGAGGCCCGCGAGGCGGATGAGTTTGGTCTCGCAGCCGAGCGCGGCGCCCGCGTGATCGAGCGCGGTTTCGAGCAGCGTTTCGGAGGTCGAGTAGCGCGGGTGCGTCACGTCTTGCCCGGTGGTCGAAATGCCCACGATGCGCGTCGGGCCCGGTTCGCGTATGACGGGCCGCGCAAGTGGGTGCGGGGCGTGCGGTTTTCTCGAACGTGGCGTTGACGCTGTTGCGCGCACGAGTAAACGCCCGTTTTCGATTTTGACCTCGTGGCTCGGGACGGCGTCCTCCTCGTAGCCCGGTTCGCCGAGGCCCGTGCTGCGGTGGAACTTCCAGTTATGCCACGGGCAGACGACGTAGTCGCCCTCGAGCTGGCCCTGGCCGAGCGGTCCACCGGCGTGGTTGCACACGCCGGAAATCGCGCCGAACTCGCCGTCCTTGTGCGTGACGGCGACCTTGGCGCGGCCAATGGAAATTTCAGTGACGGGACGGCTCGCGAAATCGTCGACCGGTCCGGCGTCGTTCCAATCGGCCGGCGTCATGGGCGGTTACGCGAACAGTTCCATGACCGGTTGGCCGAGGCCGTCGCGCGTGACGTAGAACGGGCGCTGCTCGATGTCGTAGGCGAGCTTCGGGCTGATGCCCATGGCGGTGTAGAGCGTCGCGTGGAGTTGCTCGATGTTGATCGGTTTCTCGATGGTGCGGCAGGGGCGTTCGTCGGCGGTCTTGCAGTGAACGTTTCCGCGTTTGATACCGC
>CAYXRK010000011.1:0-48388 GCA_964467615.1 uncultured Nitrospirales bacterium
TGGCGGCAGCGACACAACTATCGACCCCGCCGCTCATGGCGACGAGGACTTTGCTGTGGAGAGGGGGGAGCATGTGCGCGTTTCGTATCGCCGGCATCTTGCCGGCACGGGTGCCGCCAGGATGGCGGCGGTACGACTGCGTAATTGTACCCAAATTTCCCGCCCGGGATCGCGTTCGCGGTACTTGATCGAAGAAGAAAATCACTCCGTCGGTTTTTCGTCCGCCTTCTTCCGCTTGTAGTCGGGGCGGCCGGGGAATTGGAGGGCGGAGACTTCGCCTTTGGCGTCTAGGGTGAAGGTGAGGTATGCGGAGCCGCGGTGGGCGGCTTCCCAGCCGGCTTCGAAGGTATCGTGTTGCCAGTGTTTGAGCGGGCCGCGTTCGACGGGGCTGGCGTCGACGTAGAGGCGGCCGTCGCGGAGCGAGACGGTGAGTTCGCCGTCGAGTTCGCTGGTATAGGCGCCCGTGTAGGCCTCGAGTTTGAGTGAGGGGCGCGTGTGTTTGTCGCGTTTCCCCTTGAATTCCTTCTCCGTTTTTTCCGCATCGGCCTCTTGCTGCTTTACTTTTGCTAGGAACTCGCCGCTCCAATCGCGTTCGGGGCGGCCAAGGTAGGCGTCGATGATGGGATACGCGAGGGCGACGCAGAGGATCGATCCGCCGCGATTGCCGAGCGCGACGAAGCCGAGGTTCTCCTCGGGCAGGAAGGTGAGGTGGGCGCGCATGCCATCGATCGCGCCGCCATGCTGGACGACTTTGACGCCGTGGTAGTCGTGCAGCATCCAGCCGAGGCCGTAGCAGAGGAAATGGGCGTCGGGCGCGTAGTCGGCCCAGCGCCCTTCGTAGGGGATGATGGTGCGGGGCTTTTGCATTTCGAGGACGTTGGCCTCGCTGATGATGCGCCGGCCGTTGAACTCGCCTTTCGCGAGATGGAGCTTGATCCAGTTTGCCATTTGCGACGCGCTCGACACGATGGATCCGGCGGGGCCGGTGTTGTCGAGATTGAAGTGCGGGACGGGCGCGACTTTGCCATCGAATTTCTCGTGCGGCGCGGCGACGTTTTCGATGTTCGAGAGCGGGACAACGCTGGTGTAGGAGTTCGTCATGCCGAGCGGAGTGAAGATGCGGGCCTTGACGAAGTCGTCCCATGACGTGCCGGTGATCGCGGGGATGAGTTGGCCCGCCGCGAGGAACATGATGTTCTGGTAGCCGAAGGTGGAGCGGAAACTCCAGCTTGGTTCGAGGTTGCGGACCTGATGAATGATTTCATCGCGCGTGCGGGTCGTGCCGTACCATAGTTCGTCTCCCCGCGCGAGGCCGCTGCGGTGGCAGAGCAGATCCTCGATCATGAATTCGCGCGAGACGTAGGGGTCGTACAACTCGAACTGGGGCATGTAGTCGAGGACTTTGTCGGACCATTTGAGTTTGCCTTCGTCGGCGAGGATGGCGAGCGCGCCGCTGGTGAACGACTTGGTGATCGAGCCGATGGAGAAGAGCGTGTTCTCGTCGACGGGCTCGTCCTTGCCGATGGTGCGCGAGCCGAACCCTTTGGCGAAAACGACTTCGCCGTCCTTCACGACCGCGATGGCTATGGCGGGGACTTCCCAATCCTTCATCGCTTGAGTGACGTAGGCGGAGTAGGCGTCGAAGTCCGGCTCGGCGGCGCATACCGCGAACGGAACGAGTAGTAGAAAGAGAAGGCGTCGCGTGTAGTTCATTTATTCCATCCTCCAAAGGATTGTTCCACGTTCTTGAAGATGCCGCGCCCACGCGGCCAACGTAACAGCGCGTTGCAGGTTTTACCGCTCAACGCGATTTTCGAGGCCGGACGAATCAGTCTATCCCCCACTCGGAAGAAAGAACAACGCGAAGTTCCAATCCCGACAATGAATAGCTTGACATTTAGCCGCCGAAGCCGCAGTCTAGCGCGTTGCAACCGGGGCAGAGGGAGGCGAGCACATGGCGGTAGCGGAGAAGGGTCGTAGTCCGTCCGAGGCGAAGGGACCGCAGGTTGAGGATGCGCCCTACCCGCCGGAGAACTACGCGTGGTACGTCGTCATCATTCTGATGATCGTTTACATTTTTTCCTTCATCGACCGTCAAATTCTGTCGTTGTTAGTCGGGCCGATTAAGGCCGACTTGGACATCACCGACAGCCAGATGAGCTATCTGATGGGGTTTAGCTTCGCCCTTTTCTATACGATCTTCGGCATTCCGATGGGCCGCCTAGCGGACTCCGCCAGTCGGCGCGGGATCATTGCCGTCGGCCTTACCGTCTGGAGCTTCATGTCCGCGGGTTGCGGCATCGCGAAAAACTATTGGCAGCTACTCGCGTTTCGCGTAGGCGTGGGCGTAGGCGAGGCGACACTATCGCCGTCGGCCTATTCCATGATTACCGACTACTTCAGGCCCCAGCGAATGGCCCTCGCCATCAGCGTCTATGGCGCTGGTATTTACATCGGCTCGGGCATGGCGTTTTTGCTGGGTGCGATAGTCGTCCAGTTCGCAACGGAACGCGGACCGGTGGACATCGCGATCATCGGGACCGTGAGGCCCTGGCAACTCGTGTTCTTTCTGATCGGGCTTCCGGGCGTCCTTTTCGCGTTCGCGTTGTTTACGGTGCGCGAACCGCTGCGCCGCGGCCTCGGAAAGGCGGGGGCGGCCCACCAGGCGGTCCCGGTCAGCGAAGTCAAAAGTTACGTCGTCCAGAATTGGAGGACCTTCCTGTGTCACAACGTGGGGTTCGCCATGCTTTCGTTCATCGGCTACGGCGCTGCGGCGTGGATTCCCGAGTTCTACATCCGCACGCACGGCTGGGAACGGGGCGATACGGGCAAACTCTACGGCATGGCCGTCATCATTTTCGGCACTGCGGGGATCATCTACGGCGGACAACTCTCCGGCTGGCTCGCGGAAGGTGGCTACAAACGGTCGCGTGGCCGATGGACGCCCGCGATTGCAATACTTCTTGGGATGGCCATCATTTGGCCGCTGACGTTGACGAATTGGGTCAGCATTCCAAATCCGACGCTGTTGATCGGGATATATGTTGGGTTGTTTGCCCTATTTTTCGTCTACGACCGGTTGTTGTGCGTCTTGCTCGACAAGACCGCGACGACGGACTCGAAAATGCGCGCCGGGTTCTATGCCGCCGCGGCGCACTTGCCCTTCGGCCTCGCGTTCCCGTTGGTCGGCGACAGCACGCTCGCGTTTGGAATCATGTGTCTATCGGCATTCGCGATCGCCATGCCCTTCGGCGTCGCGCCGGCGGCGATCCAGGAAATGATGCCGAATCGCATGCGCGGCCAGGCCTCCGCGATCTACTTGTTCGTCGTAAATCTAATAGGACTCGGGCTCGGGCCTAGCGCTACTGCCTGGTGTACCGACTATATTTTCAAAGACACCTCGATGATTCGGTATTCGATGGCCTTGACCGGCACGATCGCGGGCGTCGTGTCTGTTGTCCTGCTTTCAATCGGTCTCGGGCAATTCCGGCGCAGCCTGGCGCTTCGCGACGCGTGGGGCGCAGCGTCCGAATCCAAGTAGGGCGCGCGCGAACGAAGAACCACCTGGAGCGGCGCCTCGCCGTTTTCCAACAACATGTGAGGACCAATCGTTGACGACCGCAACTACTCTGGCAGTGGACACACTGTTCGCGCCCTTTTCGTACAAGGGGCTCGATCTGTCAAACCGAATCGTGATGGCGCCCATGACGCGAAGCCATTCGCCCGGAAACGTTCCCGGCGAAGACGTGGCGGCGTACTACCGGCGGCGCGCCGAGGGCGGCGTGGGGCTGATTCTTACGGAAGGCACTGCGCCGGATCACATCGGCGCGCATGGCTACCCGGACGTGCCGAAGTTCCATGGCCCGGACGCGCTTGAGGGATGGAAGCGAGTGGTAGACGAAGTGCATGCGGCGGGCGCGAAGATAATGCCGCAACTTTGGCACGTCGGGAGCATCCGGCAACCGGGCCAAGGACCGGATCCCAGCGTGCCCGCGTATGGCCCGTCAGGGGTGTTGCACCCGACCTATGCAGGCAAGGAAGGGAAGGTCGCGCCGAAGGAAATGACCCAGCCGGACATCGACGACGCGGTGCGAGGGTATGCGGTCTCGGCGAAGCATGCAAAAGAGCTCGGCTTCGACGGCGTCGAACTGCACGGCGCTCACAGCTATCTCATCGACCAGTTTTTCTGGGAAGCCACGAACCGCCGGACGGACAAGTACGGCGGCGCGACGTTAGCGGAACGAACACGCTTCGCCGTCGAAGTGATCGAGGCGGTGCGGGCGGCGGTGGGCCCCGAGTTTCCCGTGCTGTTGCGGTTCTCGCAGTGGAAGCAGGGGGACTACCAACACAAAATGGCCGCCACGCCAGATGATATCGAGGCGTTTCTCGGGCCGCTGTCCGACGCGGGCATCGACATGTTTCATTGCAGCCAACGGCGCTTCAACGAACCCGAGTTCGAGGGGTCGGACCTCAACACGGCGGGTTGGGCGCAGAAATTGACGGGAAAGCCAGCCATTACGGTCGGCAGCGTCGGACTCGATTCGGATTTTCTCCGAAGCTACGCCGGCAAACCGGCGGGCAAGGCCGGAATGGACGATCTGATCCGCCGCATGGACAACGAGGAGTTCGATTTAGTCGCGGTCGGGCGCGCCTTACTAGCCGATCCGGACTGGGCGAACAAACTCCGCGACGGACGCGAAGACGAAATCATCGCATTCGAAATGCCCAAACACATGCAGGAATTTTACTGACGCGCGAGGCGGGAGAAGAGCCCGCCGACTTCGCGGACGAGCCACCGCGGCTGGAGCTTGACCCACTGCGCCGTGAGTTCATTGCTCCACCGATCCATGTGGATCGTCTTGCCCTTCATGCAGGCCTTGTAGCCCTGGCGGGCGACGTCCTCGGGCGACATCTTGACGAACGACGGAATCCAGCCCTCGATGTCCTGTTGGCCCGCCTTCTCGAGCGCGCCGTGGATCATGTCCGTTTCGGTGTAGCCGGGGCATAGCGCCGTTGCGGTCACGCCGGTGCCCTTGAGTTCCTGTGACAAGGCCTCGGTAAACGACAGAACAAAGGCCTTCGACGCGCCGTAGGTGCTCACTTGCGGCGTCGGAAAAAAACTGAAGATCGACGCGACGTTGAGAATGCGCCCACTGCCCTGTTCGACCATCGGCCCTACAAACATATGCGTTAGCGCGACGAGCGAGGTAACGTTCAGCTCGACGAGCCGAAGTTGTTCCTCAAGCGCGGTCTCGTGAAACGGGCCATTGACGGCGACGCCCGCGTTGTTGACTAGGACTTCGACGTTGATGCCCTCTTGCTCTATCGCATCGAATAGCTCCTGCGGCGCGCCTGGGACGCTCAGATCGGCCGGGAGGACGGTGGCCTGGACCTCGTGCTCCTGCTCGATTTCCTTCGCCAGCTCCCGCAGTTTGCCTTCGCTGCGCGCCACGAGGACGACGTCGTAGTCGTGTTCGGCGAAGACGAGCGCGAGGGCGCGGCCGATTCCTCCAGAAGCGCCGGTAATGAGGGCGGCGTCGGCGTGCTTGGACATGGGTGAAACTCCCTGTGAGAGGCGACTTGGCGTGCGCCGCGTTTGGCCGGTATCATATCAAGTCCTTGTCAGTACCGGGAGCGAAAACGCCCATGCCACAATCCATCATCATCCGCCGGACCTATCCGTGGTCCGAAAAGTCCGGCGAAACGAAAATTACGTATCGGCTGATGACGCCCGAAGACCGCGACGCGATCCTCGAGCTGGCGCGGGGTCTCGACGAATCCGACGCGGCCTTCTTGCGGATGGACATCACGGATCCGTCGGTCGTGGACAACTGGGTGCGAGAGATCGAGATCGGACGGACGGTGACGGTGTTGGCCGAAGCCAACGACACGATTGTCGGGTACGCGCTGCTGAACCACAACGAGCTGACCTGGAGCAGTCACCTCGGCGAAATCCGCGTGCTCGTCGAGCGGGAGTTCCGTCGGGCGGGTGTCGGCAAGCGGCTGATCGGCGAGGTCTATCACATTGCAAAAGAGATGCGGCTCGAGCGGGTCATCTGCCACATCCCCGCGACGCAGTCGCGCGTGCGCGACATGTTCGAGCGGCTCGGGTTCAGGCCCGACGCCGTGCTGCGGAGTTGGGTAAAAGACAAGACTGGCCGCAAGCATGACCTGCTCGTCATGTCGCGCGGGCTCGTGGACCTGGACGGGTAGAACGACTTCCTACTTATTACGAACCACGATGCTGCCGTTGAACGCATCGATCGCGATGTCCGCATCGCCGTTTCCGTGCGTGAAACTTAACGTTTTCCCTGGGCCAAACTCGTGCTTGCGGGTGGGTTCGGGGCCGAACTCGCACGTGATGTCGCCGTTAAATGTTTCAAGTTCGTACTTGCCAGGAACATCGCGCGAGAACGTGACGGTTACCCGGCCGTTGTGCGTCTTGGCTTCGAGGTCGCCGTCGGCCGTAAGCGCTCCTTCGTAGGAAATGCTTCCCGAGATCGTTTCGGCGCGCACTTCCGCGAGCGCGCCGTCGCCGTTTTGGCCGGCGACGATCCGAATATCTCCGCTGATGGTCTCTCCGTCGAAGGAATGTTGTACGCCGGACACCTCGACGCGCCCGCTGACCGCGCCGGCTTCAACGTCGCGCGGCGACCCGTTCACCGTGACGCCCCCGCTGACGGTGGTGGCATCGACGTCGCCCTGCGCGTCCTCGATGGTCACGCCCGCACTGACGGTCTCGGCCTTGATCCGCTTGCCGCTTACGCCCTTGACGGTGATGGGCGCTGCGACGGCGGCGATTTCCAAGCTGCTCCCGCGAGGGACGCTGAATCGTAGGTCGGCATCGCAGTCGCAGTTGCGCGAGCGTTCGGGCAAGCGAACACGAATTTGGGCGTCATCGCCATCCTGTTCAAACTCGATCTCCTCGACGTCGTCGCCGATAGTGCCCGTCACCTGGATTTCATTACGGTCCCATCCGGTGACTTCGATCGTTCCAGAGACCATTGCTATAGCGATGTTGCCCTGTGCCGAAGCAGGTTTAGTAATGTCGACGGTCTCGTCCGCGTGGCAGTATGCCGCGCCGAGTAGCGTCACCGCTGAAGCTATAAATCGTTTCATGTTCGTATCCTTTCGTCGAACGTAAGTCACTCTGAACACGGGCGTTCCCCTTCCCACTAATAACCGCCCGCGGCGACCGCGTGTTGAAGCAAATCGATCTCGCTGCGCCACGTCGCAACGAGCAGTCGTTCGAGGAGTACGTCGTCCGGGTTGTCGTTAAGGGCGACGCGTATTTCGCTGACTGCGTCTTCGATGACGCGCAAGTTCTCCTCGAGGGCCGCAACGACTTCGGGAGAAAGCCGATCTTCCGCGCCGCGAAGCTCGACGAGCAGCCCGTCCTTCGCGGCGAGGTAGTCACGTTCGGATTGCGGCATTTCGGAGATCGCAACGTCAGGCGAACTGCCAACGGGGGCATCTACATTCGTTCCGCGAATGGAGTACACACCAAATCCAAGTCCTGCAAACACGGCGACCGTCGCGGCGATGCGCAAGAAACCGGACGTTCCAAAACGGCGGCGTGGACGATACTCGACGACATTTCCGCTGATCCGTTCCGCAATGCCGGGCCATAGATCGCGATCCGGTTGGATATCTTCAGGCATTTGCGAGGCCATGGACAGAATCCCACGTAAGGCGTCAATTTCCGCGCGGAGTTCGACGTGCTCATTGGCGCACTCTTCAAGCTCCCGCGCGATCGCCGGATCGAGATCACCGTCGACGTAGTCGTCCAGATATTCACGCGCTTGTCCGGGCGTCATGCCAAGGCCTCCCTGAGTAAGCGCCGGGCACGATGGAGTTGCGCCTTGGTGGTGCCGGTGGCGATGCCCATCATCTCGGCGATTTCGTGGTGTTTGTATCCTTCCACGTCGTGAAGCACAAAGACTTGGCGCGCGCCCTCCGGCAATCCGGCGACGGCCTCCTCAATGTCCATACCGTGCGAAGTCCGGCGCGGAAGCTCGGGCTTCTCGAAGGCAGTCAGGTCGTCCGTGCTGGTGAAGCGATCGGCGCGGCGTTGGTGGCTGCGGCGTTCCGTCAGCACGAAGTTGACCGCGAGGCGATGGAGCCAGGTCGAGAAGGCGCTGTCGCCCCGAAAACTGCCGAGCTTTTGCCAGGTACGCACAAACACCTCCTGTGTCAGGTCTTCCGCTTCGGTCTTGTTTCGGGTCATGCGCAGGCACAGCGCATACACCCGGCCCGCGTGAAGCCGGTAAAGCTCCTCAAAAGCCCCGACATCGCCGGCCCTTGCACGCGCGACGGTATCTTGGCTCTCCGGCGCTTGTTCACCCGCGCCGGTCATGGTGGCTGTCGCTGCCGTCACATTGCCTGCCCATTTTTCCGTTGCCTTCATTAGCTGAGACGCCGCTCAGGCGCTTTGGGTTTATTGTACGGGCGCGCCGGAAGCGCAAGAAATTCGGGCCGGGTAGCCGGCGGTGCGCGTGGGGACAGGGTAGAAGAATCTGGGCAGCCGCATGGGCTGGAATCCCATCCTGCGGACTTGCGCGATTCCGCGTTGTGCTCTACTTGTGATTGTGGTTACGATCACCGCTTCGCGCGAGAATCTTTGAGGGACCCATGAGCACAAACATCGAACATGTATTGGAAGAGACCCGTTTGTTCAGCCCTCCGGCGGAGTTTGCCGCGAGGGCGCGCATCAACTCGATGGCCGAATACGAACGCCTCTATCGGCAGTCAGTCGAAAATCCGGACGAGTTTTGGGCCAATGTTGCAGGGGAATTGCATTGGTTCCGGAAATGGGACCGCGTATTGAACGCCGGCAATCCGCCGTTCTTCAAATGGTTCGAGGGCGGGCTGACGAACATTTGCTACAACTGCGTGGATCGTCATCTGCCCTCCCGCGCCAACAAGACCGCGATCCTTTGGGAAGGCGAACCCGGCGACTCGCGAACGCTCACGTACGCGGAACTTCATCGGGAAGTCTGCAAATGCGCCAACGCGCTCAAGTCCATGGGCGCGCGAAAGGGCGATCGCGTCACGATCTATATGCCGATGGTCCCGGAACTTGCGATCGCGATGCTGGCCTGCGCGCGTATCGGGGCCGTACACTCGATCGTGTTCGGCGGATTCAGCGCACAGGCGCTCATCGATCGCAACACGGACGCCCAAGCCAAATTGATGATCACGGCCGACGGCGGGTGGCGGCGCGGCGCGATCGTGGATCTCAAGAAGGCCGTAGACGAGGCGCTCGAACAGTCTCCCACCGTTGAAAAAGTGCTCGTGCTCAAGCGCGCGGGCAATCCTATCGCGATGAAACCGGGCCGCGATCTGTGGTGGCACGAGGTGGTGAACTCGCAATCCGCCGAATGTCCCGCCGAGCAACTCGGCGCGGAAGAACCGCTGTTCATCCTGTACACCTCGGGATCAACGGGCAAGCCCAAAGGCATCCTGCATACCACCGGCGGCTACATGGTCAATGCGTACCTCACGACGAAATACGTGTTCGACCTCCGCGACGACGATGTCTACTGGTGTACCGCCGACATCGGCTGGGTCACGGGCCACAGCTACATCGTGTACGGCCCGCTTTCGAACGGCGCGACGACGCTGATGTACGAAGGCGCGCCGAACCACCCCGATCCGGGCCGCTTTTGGGACATTATCCAGAAGTACAAGGTCAACATTTTCTACACCGCGCCGACGGCGATTCGCGCGTTCATCAAGTGGGGCGACCAACATCCGAACAAACGCGATCTCGGCAGCCTGCGACTTCTCGGTTCCGTCGGTGAGCCGATCAATCCCGAGGCGTGGATCTGGTACCACAAGGTCATCGGCGGCGAGCGATGCCCGATCGTGGATACGTGGTGGCAGACGGAGACCGGCTCGATTCTGATCACGACGCTCCCCGGCGTGATGCAGACGAAACCCGGCTCCGCGGGCCTGCCGATGTTCGGCGTGAAGGCGGCGATTGTCACCGAGGAAGGCGAGGAAGTCGGCGGTATGCACAGCGGCCTGCTCGTCATTCAGGGCCCGTGGCCCAGCATGTTGCGGACCCTTTACGGCGACGACGCGCGCTACAAGGAAGTGTACTGGTCCAAGTTCGCCAAACAGGGTTGGTACCTCACGGGCGACGGCGCGTTCCGCGACAAAAACGGATACTTCATGATCATTGGCCGCCTCGACGACGTCATCAACGTCTCGGGACACCGCCTCGGGACGATGGAAATCGAGTCCGCGCTCGTGTCGCACCCGAAAGTGGCCGAGGCGGCGGTCGTCGGATTCCCGCACGAGCTCAAAGGCCAGGGCATTTGCGCGTTCGTGTCGGTGCCCTCGGGCATTACTCCTACCGACGCCGACAAGGACGCGCTTCGTGAACACGTCGCCAAGGAAATCGGCGCGCTGGCGAAACCGGATCAAATCCGATTCACGGACGCGCTGCCGAAAACGCGCTCCGGCAAAATCATGCGGCGTCTACTGCGGGATATAGCGTCGGGCCGGGAGACTACAGGGGACACGACGACGCTCGAGGACTTTACGATCCTGGCCAAACTTCGTGAGGATTCCGAGGCGTAGTATCGGTCAAGCGAGTCCGCTCGATTGAGTATGAACACTACCGTACAGTACACTTATGCTCAATAAGCATAAGTGTACTGTACGGTAGGTGTTTTTCTAGGAATGTATTTGTGCTTTCCCTTTAAATGTTAGCGATTTCTAGCGAAGAATTTTGGCATGCCGTTTGCCGAAGTCGTTTACGTTGATCGAATGAAGACGGTATGGATAACTCTCCGAAAATGGCCCCTGGGCGAAACGACGATCAGGCCAACGGGGACGGGCACCCCCGGTTTGCGATAGATGCAACCGGCGCGGTAGTGCGGTGGAACCGTGCAGCCGAAGAGTTTTACGGGTATTCGTCCGCTGAAATCCTGGGGCGTTCTTTCACACAAATCTATCCAGCCGGCACCTTGGCCAAGCACCGTAGCTCGCGGCCAGAACCGGGATGGAAGGACGAGATGCAGGCGCTGCACAGGGCGTGCGACGGTCATTTCAAGCGCGTAGTCATGACCGTAACCCCCGATTCGGAAGCGGGGGACGGAACGGTGAACGTGCAAGTAGAAGACGCCAGTCAGCGCGCCCGCCCCGGGCGTTTCGAATCGAGCGTTTGGACGAGCGCGATCGTGGAGACGGCGGTCGAAGGGATCATTACGATCAACGAATCCGGCATGATCGAATATCTGAATCCGGCGGCGCGGCAACTCTTCGGCTATTCGCGCGAGGAACTAATTGGCGAGAACGTCAACGTGTTGATGCCGATGCCGTATCGCGATGCCCATGACACCTACATCGCGGACTACCTGAAGACGGGCGCGGCGAAAATCATCGGTATCGGACGCGACGTTGTGGGGAAGCGCAAGGACGGAACGACGTTTCCGATGCACTTGGCGGTGACGGAAGTGCGCTTCGGCGACGCGCGCATGTTTACCGGGATCGTCCACGACACCAGCGAACAGTTCCGTTCACAACAAGAAATGGATCGCCTGCTGGGCGAGTTGAACCGAAGGAACCGCGAGCTTGCCTGCCTCTATCAGATTAGCGAGTTGACGCGCACCGGAGAATTGCTTCCGGCCACTTTCCAAGAAGCCGCGGAACGCATTCAACATTCGTTGTCCCATCCGTCCGTCACCGGGACACGGATTCGGATCGACGACAAGACTTACACCAGCACCCTGTTCCAAGAAACGCCGTGGTCCATCAAGGCGGACATCGTGATTGAAGGGCGCAAGCGCGGCGCGTGCGAAGTATTTCATCTCAAAACGGCCGACGGGGACGGGATTCGCGGCGAACACGACCTCATTGAGACCGCGGCGCGGATACTTGGGTCCGCGCTGGAGCGCCGCGAGGCCGAAAACAAAGTAGCGCAGGCGGCCAACCTGGCGTCGATTGGGGAGCTTGCCGCGGGCGTTGGCCACGAGATCAACAATCCGGTCAATGGGATCATCAATTGCGCGGAACTGTTGCTAAAGGACGCCCCGGCAGTTTCCAAGAGCGGCGAACTCGCGACGCTCATTAAGTCCGAGGCGGAACGAATCGCCAGGATCGTCGGCGATTTGCTTACCTTTTCTCGCCGCGACAAGGGGCGCTATAGCTTGGCGAACCTCAAGGACGTGGTGGACGCGGTGCTCTCGTTGAGCGGAAAGCGCTTGCAGAGGTCCCACATCAACGTCCAAATCGATGTCCCGGATTCATTGCCGAAGTTGTGGTGCCGGAGTGAGCAGCTTCAGCAGGTCTTGATGAACCTCGTCATCAACGGCCTGCACGCGCTCGAGGAAAAGTACCCGAACGCGGACCCGGAGAAACGCCTGACGATACGCGCGCGAGCGTTCGACCACGGCAAGCGAAGAACCGTCCGCCTCACAGTCGAAGATTGCGGCACCGGGATTGCGCCGGGGGACCGTGAACGAATCTTCGATCCTTTCTTTACGACAAAGGGACGTGACCAAGGCACCGGCCTGGGTCTATCGGTGTCGCACGGCATCGTCAAGAGCCATAGCGGGGAACTTTGGGTCGAAAGCGAATTCGGGAAATACACGCGTTTTCACATCGATCTTCCGGTCTCTAACCCGGACCACAACAATGGGGGTCACTAGTCCGTTATGGCGCGCGTACTCATAGTCGAAGACGAACCGGTCCTTCGCATGACGTTTCAGGAATTTCTCCGCGAGGACGGCTATGAAACGGACGCGGTGGCCTCGTTCAACGAAGCCAAGAAGCGCGTCGACGATGACTCGTACGACATCGTCGTATCGGACATTATTCTCGGCGGGAGGACCGGCATCGATCTGCTTCGCCACATCCATGAACAGGGCATGCGCTCGGCGGTCATCATGATCACCGGCGATCCCAGCATTCAGACCGCGAGCGACGCCGTGCGCAACGGCGCCTATGACTACATAGCGAAACCCGTGAATGGCGAGACTCTTAAGAAAGTCGTGCGGCAAGCGTTGGAGCGCAAGAAACTCGCCGAGGAGCGGGACGCGTACGCGGCGCGGATGGCGCAGTACCGGGCGGAACTCGACGCGATATTCAACAGCGTCAACGCGGCGATTGTGACGGTGGATTCATCGCTCCGCCTCCGCCACGCCAACGAATCAGCGAAACAATGGTTCGCTCTCGACGAGAGGATCATGGAAGGCGAACGCATCCGCGAGTTGCTTCCGGAGTGGCTCGGACCGGCGATCGACGCGCTGGAGAAGAGCCTGACGAAGGGGCAGAGTTTCCAGGACATTCGGCTTGAAGGCCCCGGGGGCGACGGCGGCCACCGCGTACTCGTGGCCTCGACGACCCCCCTCGAGGCGCAACAGGGGAGCGGCCGCGGCGCGGTCTTCGTGGCGCGGGACATCACCCGGCTCACCCAACTCGAGGCGGGCGCCGACGGTCAAGATTTGCGCTTCAAGATCACCGGCAAAAGCCGGCGCATGCGCGAGATCTACTCGCTCATCGAGGATCTTCGCGAGACGGATTCGACGGTGCTGATTTGCGGCGAGAGCGGCACGGGGAAGGAACTCGTCGCCGAGGCGATACACGAAAATAGTTCGCGAGCGGGCGGGCCCTTCGTGAAGGTGAATTGCGCCGCGCTTTCCGAAGACATCCTCGAGAGCGAGTTGTTCGGCCATGTAAAGGGCGCGTTCACGGGCGCAATCAAGGACCGCACGGGCCGCTTTGAACTGGCCAACGGCGGCACCATTCTGTTGGACGAGATCGGCGACATCTCTCCGCGATTGCAGCTTCGGCTGTTGCGCGTGCTGCAACAGGGCGAGTTCGAGCGCGTCGGCGATTCGCGCTCGATCCGCACCAACGCGCGCGTCATCGCGGCGACTAACCGCGATCTCGTGGCGCGCATCCACGCGGGGGAGTTTCGGCAAGACCTCTACTATCGGCTCAATGTCGTGCGCATCGACGTCCCGCCGTTGCGCGAGCGCCGCGAAGATATACCGCTGTTGGTGGAGTACTTTTGCCGACGGTTTAACTCCGCGATGAAAAAAGAGATCTCCGGCTTGGCGCCGGATTCGCTCGATATATTTATGAAGTATCCCTGGCCGGGAAACGTCCGCGAACTCGAGAACTGCATGGAGCGGGCGTTCATTGTGTGCCGCGAGCCGTGGATTTTACCAAGGCACTTGCCGCCCGAACTTGGGCAGGCCAACGGTCACGCGCACTATGCGCCCGCGCCGGCCATACCGACCGAGGGCACCCGTGATCTTGGCCCGGATCAGATCGTCGCCGTATTGATCCAAACCGATTGGAACGTCGCCAAGGCCGCGCGTAGATTAGGCGTCGCGCGAAACACGTTATACATGAAGATGAAACAATTCGAGTTGAGGCGGCCGAATGAGTAGAGCAACAGGCGCAAGCACGAGGCTTACCCAGCGGCCGCAGCATTACAATTGCACGTAACAAAAAGGAGAGGATCATGCCGAATTTCAAGACCATACTCGTCCCAACCGATTTCTCGCCGTATTCGGACAACTCGGTCCGGTACGCCCAGGCGCTCGCCGAGCACTCGAAGGGGACCGTGCATTTCGTCCACGTCGTCGACAATCGTTTGCTTGAAGGCGCGGCGTACGAGGGCGTCTATGTCTCGGTTGGCGCGATTCAACAGACGCTCGCCGCGATTCGCGAACACGCCAAGACCCAGATGGGTCACGTCGAAAAGAAGGCGCGGGCCCGGGGCCTCACGGTAGAGACCCACCTGCTTGAAGGCCGGCCCGCCGACGAGATTTCCGCGCTGGCCGAAAAGTTAAACGCAGACCTGATCGTTGTGGCGACCCACGGGCGATCCGGACTCGATCGGCTCATACTCGGGAGCAACTGCGAAAAACTTATTCGGAAGGCGACTCGGCCCGTTCTCGCAGTGAAGCATCCGGAGCGCGAATTCGTGGGGCCGGACGACCATTCGATATCGCTCAATCGCGTCCTCGTGCCGTGCGACTTTTCCGACTTTTCCAAGCGCGCGGTGTCGGCCGCCGCGGAGTTGTGCCGCGAATTCAAGGCCACGCTATATCTCACGCACGTGGTGGACACGTGGCTGGACTACCCTGAATTTGCGCCGACTGTGGAATTGAACAACAGTCCGTTCCTGACGGAGAGAGCCAAGGAGTCCCTCGAAAAAATCGCGCGCGAGCAAAGCGGAGTCACGACCCAAATCGAAGTGCTCAACGGCGTCCCGCACCACGGGATCGTCGATTTGGTCAACTCCGAGAGCATCGACCTAGTGGTCATGACGACGCATGGCCGGGCGGGCTTCACCCATCTGCTCCTCGGCAGCGTCACCGAAAAAGTGTTGCGCGCCGCGGCATGCCCGGTGTTGATTCTGCGTCCGACGGCATGACGGCCAATCCGTGACTCGCGCGTAGGCAATCTGAACGCTGCGGATCCACTCGCGCGAAGTTCGGCCGCCCAAGCGGCCCTCGAAATCCCGCGCGGGACCGCCCTTGAGGTAGTCCGGTTTTCCCTACGCCCCCGAGGTCTTTGGCCGTCGCGTCGGTGTTATTGTGTGATCGTCGCGGCCCCGCGATGAGCGTCGTCCCAGCGCAACGGAACATAGGACCTTATGGCCCCCGAGAAGCATCCTCTATTGGAAGGCATTCGCGTAGTCGAAGTCGCGAGTATGATTATGGCCCCCTCGGCCGCGACGGTCCTCTCTGACTACGGCGCGGAGGTCGTCAAGATCGAGCCCCCAGGCGTCGGCGATCAGAATCGCTACCTTCATCAACTCACCGGATTGCCCGTCTCGGATATTCCCTATGCCTTTTTTCAGGTCAACCGCAATAAACGCAGCGTTGCGCTGGATCTGAAAAACGACGCGGCGCGCGGGGCGCTCACCAAGCTGATTGAGCGTGCCGATATTTTCATCACGAACTATCGCGAGCCGGCCCTGAAGAAACTCAAGCTCACGTGGGACGACGTGCAGGCGGTCAACCCGCGCACGATTTACGCATGGGCGACCGGTCACGGCGAGAAGGGCCCCGAGGCCGGACGGCCCGCATACGACACCATCGTCTTTTGGGCGCGTTCGGCGCTTGAGGCCTCACTCTTTCCGGTGGACGGTTGGCCCGGCTCAATCCCGGCCGGCACGGGGGACCATCCAAGCGGCATGGCCCTCTTCGGCGCGATCATGACCGCGCTCTTCGCGCGCGAACGTTCGGGCCACGGATACAAAGTCGGCTCCTCGCTGCTGGCCAACGGCGCCTGGACGAACTCGTGCATCATCGAGGCCAAACTCGTGAACGCCAAATTCCGCCCGAAGCCCCGGCGCGAAGAGGCCTACAACTTTTCGGGCGTCTACTACCTCACGCGAGACAAGCGCACGTTCAAGTTCGCCATCGTCGATCCGATCAAGGACTGGCCGAAAATCTGCCGGTCGATTGAGAAGCCGGAGATGATCACCGACGAACGTTTTGCGACCGACCAGGCCCGCGCTGAAAACGTCCAGCTCATCATCCGAATCCTCGACGAGGCCTTCGCCAAGCACGACCTCGACTACTGGCAACAGACGTTGCAGGACCATGACATCCCCTTCGGCATAATCTCGACCTATGACGACGTGGTCGCCGACGAGCAGATGCGCGCGAACGACATCTTCATCGAGATCGACGATCCCGTGTTCGGGAAACTTCGCAGCGTCAACAGCCCCTTTCACATCGACGGAGAGCCCAAAGTCTCGCCGAAAGCCGCGCCGCGCCTCGGCGAACATACGAGCGAGGTCCTCGCCGAGCTCGGCTATTCGGAGGGGGAAATCGCCACGATCAAGGGCGAGTAATCTCCTGCAGAGGGCGACCCTCCGTTCCTCGTTGTGATCATATTCGATCATGTCGGCGTTGATATTTGAGCAGAACTCAATTAGTATGAGCAAAAATGAGATGGACTCAGAATTGATCTTGGTTCGACGAGGAGGCGCGGCGATGGCGATCAACGAATCCGTTCTCACCAACGAAGGCGTATTGTCGGTCGGGTCATCTATTGCAAAACCCGCAGCTGACTCGGCCGCCCGAGATGCCATCGGTCCCGCTACTCCGCGAGGACACCGGAACTCTTCCGCAGATCGGCCGTTTCCGTTTTCTCAACCCGGCCGACCAAAGAAGAAGATGTTGCCATCCCGCACGGACTCGGCATGGCCGTGGGTCGACGTGCACGCCGTCGACCCAGTCGTGATTCCACCGCGTCATGTGAAATCGCCGATCACCTGGGCGAACTTCCGCGAGCACGTGCTCGGCTTCGCCGATGACGTCGGGCTCGTTTCGATTGATGACCCCGCGCTTGCGCATGAACGTGACGAGATACTTTACGTGTATCCGCACACGCGGTCGCTCGTGTGTCTCATCGGCAAGGAGAACCGCGCGGCGATGCAGTCGCGCTATCTGCCGAGTGCGAACCATGAGCTGTACACCTGCGAGGAGCGCGTCTTCGAGATGGGCCGCGAGACCATCGGCTATATCGAGACGCTCGGCGGGGCGGGCCTCACGACGACCATCGGCTGGCCGCAGGAAGTCTCGCAACGCTGGGCGGACAAAATCTGGCCGCTGAGCCACAAGCTCGTCGCGCAAGCCGCGGGCCTTGGCGTCATCGGCGTGAGCCGCAACTTCCTGCACCGCGAGTACGGCGCGTATTGCCTTATCGACACCGTGCTGACCGATCTCGAATTCGAGACCGAGGCCTACGGCAAACCATTCGAATGGAACCCCTGCCTCAACTGCAACCTCTGCGTTGCGGGCTGCCCGACCAAAGCCATCAAGAGCGACGGCGAATTCGATTTCTTCGCGTGCTACAACCACACCTATCGCGATTCGATTCCCGGCTTCATGGACCTCGTGCGCGATCTCGGCGAGGCCAATCCCAAGCGGTTCGAGAAGCGCTGGAGCGACGCCGAGATCGCCGCGCTGTGGCAGTCGCTCGCGTTCCGCGTCGAGTACCGCTGTTTCAATTGCGTCGCCGTCTGCCCAGTGGACATCTACTCTTCTTTCCATTCCGATAAATCCGTGCGCCGCGACTTCCGCGACCACCGCCTGCAACCGCTCATGCACACGCGCGAAATCGTGGACGAACAATTCGTCATTGACACGCCCTCGGCCCGCGAACGCTACAACATTCCCCCCGGCGAATGGCGCACCACTCCCGATCGCACTCGCCCGAACCAGCAAGGCGTCCGTCTCGTCGAGCTCGAACGAATCCGCGTTTCCAACATCGACAGCATGATGCGCAATATGCCGCACTACTTCCGCGGCGAAGAGGCCGCCGGCCTCAACTTCACCTGCCAATTCGAATTCACCGGCCAAGGCGGCGGCGATTGGACCATGCGCGTGGCGGACGAGCGCGTCCAAGTCCACCCCGGCTGCATCGAGAACCCAGACCTCACCGTCCGCTGCAAAGGCGAGCTCTTCCTCGACATCCACCGCGGCGAGGCCAATCCCGTTCTCGCGATATTGACTGGACGTTTGAAGTTAAGGGGCAACCGAAAACTGTTTTTGACGTTTCCCAGGATTTTGGCGCAGACACCGGGTCATACCGTCTTCCATCGCTGGGCTTGGAAAGCGAAACGCTGGTGGAAAGGATCAGTTGTTAGTGGCTAGTTGTCAGCAATCAACACATGGCCTCAATCGCGAGTCAATGGGCATGTTGACGGCCCCTCACCCGTCCGCCCTTCGACCGCTCGACGCGCTCACGGCTCAGTGCGAACCCTTCGACAGGCTCAGGACAGGCGGGTGAGGGGCCTGTCGCGCGGGCCTCTCGCGCTGCGGAAGGCGCGCCAAGCTACAAAGCCTCCTTTACTCAGGCGAATGTCCCGGTAATTTTGAGTCACTACACTTGCAACCGACCACTTTGAACGCAGTATTTTGCCCCCTGATCTCACAATGACAAACCCTGTTTCATCCGCGCCCGTCCGCCGCCGCACTTGGAAACAAGATCCCCAAGGGCGCCGCGACGCCATCCTCGAAACCGCGAAACGCGTGTTCGCGCGCGATGGTTACGCAAAGACCCGGCTTGATGACATCGCGCGCGAAGCAGGTGTCGCCGAAGGCACTGTCTATCACCTTTTCGGCTCCAAACGCGGACTCCTCGAGGCCGTCGGCGCGGACTACGGCGCGGGCATGGCGCGGGCAGCATTCGGCGGCGAAGGGCGGGCGTACTCCCCGTTCGAAGTCGAGACCATCGTTCGCAACATCTTCCGCTACGTCCGCGAGACCGCGGGCCCGCTCGCCGCGTTCCTGCTGGCGAACCACCCTCTTGAAGGCGGCCCGGCGCAGGACGCCAACCGGCGCGCCATGCTTGAAGCCATCGAGGCGAACCTCGAACGGTGGACGCGCGAAGGCCTCATGGCCCCGGCCCACAACCGCATCCTCGCCGAAATCCACTTCTCGCTCGTCGAAGCCGCGCTGCGCGATTGTTTCCTCCGCCACAACAGCGCGGAAGAAGAAGCCTACATCCGCGAATGCGTCCGCGTTCTTGGCGCGTCGCTCGCGCCGCCGCACTAGCTCACACTGCTCCGAAAACCCCGCACTACATACCCAATTCGTAACCTTGGCGACTCGTCATCGTGCTCGTCAGTCGTCATCGTCATCGAATCGCGAGCATGCCATTTTCATCCTTTCCAGGTGAAAGCCCGATTTCATGAGAACTCGTGATCGTAATCGGCCGATCGCGTGCGGGGCAGCCGCCCCCGGCTGCCGGCCATTGCGCCCTATGCCGGTTCGATGTACCATCTCACGTGACCGTACCGGGAGTGTCTCAATGCGCAACACCTACACGGCCGTCATCCAGCCCGACGGCGACTGGTGGATCGGCTGGATCGAAGAAGTACCCGGCGTCAACAGCCAAGGGGAAACAAGGGACGAACTCGTCGAGAACCTCTGGTCGGCCCTCGAAGAAGCCATCGAAATGAACCGCGCCGACGCGCGCGGCGCGGCCACCGGCCAATTCGCGGAAGAATCCATCGTGCTGTGAAACGCCACGAGTTGCTGCGCCATCTGCGGGCGCGTGGCTGCATCTTCATTCGAGAAGGCGCGAACCATTCCTGGTGGGGTAATCCATCAAACAATCGCCGGTCATCCGTTCCGCGGCACACCGAAATTCGCGAAGGGCTCGTCCGTAAAATCTGCCGCGACCGCCCCATCACCTCCCCGAGTTGATCGGCATCAGCTCGAAAACCCTGGCCATCTTCGCCGCCTCCTGGATCTGTCCGTTCCTCAACAACGCCCGCACATCATCCAGCATGCACGCGTCCTCAACGGACAAGTACGGCGACCACTCGTCGTCGGATTCAATGAGATCGACGTCCACCTCCGCGACATACTTGTCCTCGTGAACGTACTTCGTTCGCTTTTTCATGTTCGGCGCTCCATGAAATCGGCCGTCCATCGCGCGGGGTCTGGCCGGTAAGCAGTCACGACTACCGCCGATGGTCACTCGCCTGGCTGGTGGGAAAGCGCATACGTACAGAAAATCGTTGTTCTTATAAATCGACCCCGATCTTAAACCCGCCAAAGCACATCCGCTTCATGTCGAACGGCATTATCTTCGGCGCAGCCTTCGCCACTTCCGGGTCCGTAATCACCTGCTTATTCACCTTGTCCCTGTGCGCCTTCGACTTGTAGACAATCCACGAAAATATCACCGTCTCGCCCGGCTTCAGCTTCATCAACTTCGGAAACGGCAATCCGAAATTCGTGGTAAGGTCATCGCCAACGCACTCGCGATACTCCAATGCGCCATATTTCTTCCAGAATTTCCCCGCCTTCCGGGACATCTTCAAATACGCTTCCACGTTTTTCTTTGGCACCGGCAAGAGGAACCCATCGACGTAGGCCATGGCGTATCTCCTTGTTGATTACGTGGCTGATGTTCGCATTCTAAACAGGCCCGCCATTTCGCGCCAGTCACCCGATTCGTCCGTGTCGCGTGCGCATCGGTCGCACCTTCTTTGGCGTCCGATTGATATACTTGCGCTTCAAACGGGCGGCCCGCACTGTGAGCAACGAATTCCTGGCGGAACTTACGACGACCGTTGCCGGAATAGAACAGCGCGCCAGAGAACTTTTCGGCGCATTGGACGCGGCCCAGCTCAACTGGACTCCGTGGGAGGACGCCTGGAGCGTCGGGCAATGTCTTGACCATCTTGTCAAGGCCAACGATCCGTATTTCGCGATTTTTCGTGACGTCGCGGCCGGCACGCACACCAAGACGTTCTGGGAGCAGATTCCCATAGTGCCCGGAATTTGTGGGTCGCTCGTCCTTAACACGGTCCGTCCGGAAAACACGCGCAAAGCCCGGGCGCCGCGCATATTCCAGCCGGGCCGGAGCGCGGTGCCGACCGATGTCGTCGATCATTTTTGCGCGCAACAGCGGAAACTCGCTGAGGCCATGGCATCGCTGGACGGCATTGATTTAGACAACACGATCGTGACCTCACCTGTCGCGCGGTTCATCACCTACAGTCTGCGCCACGCCCTGTCCATCGTTGTCGAGCACGAGAAGCGGCACATGAATCAGGCCGAACGGGTCCTTCGCGCACTCGGCGCTTGAACACGCGGCGCAACGAGATCGCCTCGTTCGCGAGTGCGGCGCGATTCGTCCATCACCCACCGGACACCGCCTGCAAGACCGTCAGCCGGTCGCCGGGTTTCAGCGGCACATCGAGCGAATCCATCCAGCGGGTATTGTCTTCGTTGTAGAAAATCCAGACGTGCGGCCGCAGCACACCCGGCGATTCGTACAAGTTGGTCCCGAGAACTGGGTAGGCCTTGAGCAGCATGTCGATCGCCTCCTGGATCGTCGCAGCGCGGACGGTCACCTCGTTCAACCCGCCCGTGTTAGCGTGTAACATGCTCGGAATCGCGATGGGAACATCGATGGGGGTCATGGTCGGGAACGCGATGCGTATCGACGTGATGGTATCAGTAATGCTGGTTTCGACGGAACCGACGTAGCGCCGCGCCGGCCTCGTCGAGGCAGGCGCTACTGACTTGACCGAATCGCAGTCACGGCGTACTTTGACGGGTCGAGATCGGAGCGAAGGGGAGGCCAAGGTCGATGCAGCGCGCGTTCGTTACCGGCGGTTCGGGGTTCGTCGGACGAAATCTGATCGCCGAACTCGTGCGGCGGGGCGTGCAAACCCGCGCGCTTGCCCGTTCCGACGAGGCGGCGAACAAGGTCGAGAAGGCCGGTGCGGAACCCGTGCGCGGCGACCTTGATGACCTCGCCGAAATGACCGACGGCATGCGCGGATGCGACGTCGCTTTCCATGCGGCGGCCGTCGTGACGCTCTGGGGCGATCCGGAGTATTTCCATCGCGTCAACGTGCAAGGCACGCAAAACGTCATCGACGCCGCCAAGGCCGCGGGCGTACCCCGGCTTGTTCACGTCAGCACCGAGGCGCTCCTCGCGGGTGGGGAACCGATTGTCGATGCGGACGAGTCCTGGCCGTATCCGAAAAAACCGGCAGGCTTGTATCCGCTAACGAAGGGCCTCGCGGAGCAGCGCGTGCTCGCTGCAAACGATTCAACGTTGACGACGGTGGCGATTCGTCCGCCGTTGATTTGGGGCGCGGGCGATACTTCCGTCCTGCCACAGCTTATCGAGGCGGTGAAGAACGGCCAATGGGTCTGGTTCAGTGGCGGCGATTACCCGCACACGACGACGCACGTCACCAACGTGATCGAAGGGTTATTACTTGCGGCGGAAAAGGGAAAAGGCGGCGAGGTCTATTTCATCTCGGACGGACCGCCGCGTAACTTCCGCGAGTTCATCACGGCGGTGCTCGCGACGAAAGGCGTCGATCCGGGGAAAAAGAAGGCGCCGCTTTGGGCGGGGCACATTATCGCCCGCGTCGGCGAATTCGTTTGGTCTCACGTAAAGACGAAGAGCGCGCCGCCGCTCCCGCGCACGGTGCTCTACGTCATGGGACAGAAGCTCACGGTCAACGACAGTAAGGCCCGGCGCGAACTCGGCTACCAAGGGAAGATGAGCTTCGAACAGGGTCTGGCCGAAATGCGCGGGGCAAAAGGGTAGCAATCCATAAACTTCGAGAGCCTTCTTGTCATTCTGATGGGCTGTAGAAATGCTTCATTCTTTCGCCCCCATGGGGCTTAACGTAGATTGGACACGACACGATCTTGGCGCTTACGCGCCAAGCTACAATGCTTTCGCGCCTATGGCGCTTAGGTTTTCAAGAGAACAACTACATATATGAACGCAACAAATCTTCGCACACACCGCGAGGCGATCGTCCGCCGCCACATGGAGTCGGAGAACGTCCACGATTTCGATACGACCATCGGCACGTTCGGCCATCCGCGCTATGAACTGATCGCGAACGGCCAAGTGCACGACGGCGAAGCGGCTGTCCGCGAGTATTTCAAGACCACACGCTCCGCGTTCCCCGATCAGCGCAACGAGCTACTTTCGCTACGTCACGCGGACGATGCCGTCATCGTTGAGTTCTGGCTCCTCGGCACGCACAAAGGACCGCTCGCCGGGATCGCGCCGGCGGGCAAATCGTTCAGGTGCCAGATGACCGCGTTCTTCATATTCGACGGTCCCGATCTCGTGTGCGAGCGAGTGTACTTCGACTCGGCGACAATTCTTCGTCAACTTACAGAGTAAAACCGCATGCCGAGAAATGTACTCATCGCCGCGACTCTTCCCGCGTCGCCGGATCGCTTGTTTGATATGTATCTCGATGCCGATTTGCACGCCGCGTTTACTGGCGCGCCCGTCACCATCGGACCACGCACAGGCGCGCCGTTTTCCGCGTTCGGCGGCACGCTCACGGGCACGATGCTGCACGTCGAACCAAAGCGGCTCATCGTTCAGACGTGGCGTTCGGCGAACTGGCCGAAGGACGCGATCGACTCGATACTCGTGCTGACGTTCTGGCCGGAGGCGGAGGGGGGACGAATCGAAGTGGGCCACATCAACGTGCCCGATTCCGATTTCGCCGGCATCAGCGAAGGCTGGGGGAAGTTCTACTGGACGCCGTGGCGGGCGTACCTCGAGCACAACTATTCGTCGTGACATTCGAACTGCCGGGAGCCAATTTGTGTACTTCTTCATTCAGCACGTAGACCGTCCCAACTCGCTGGAACTTCGAAAGGCCACGCGCGAGGCGCACCTCGCCTACGCCGCGAAGTTCAATCTGCTCGTGGGAGGGGCAACGCTCGACGACGAAACGGGCAGCATGGACGGCAGCGTGATCATCGTCGATTTGCCGGATCGCGCCGCGCTCGATACGTTCATCGCCGAAGATCCCTATACGCGCGCGGGCCTTTTCCAGCGGACCACGGTGAAGGCCTGGAAGAAGGCGATTCCCGCCGGTTAACGTGGCGCGCAACTCGCGGCGCAGCGCTTCAAGCGGGCATACTTCGCCGCGTGATGGCGCGCGAGAACATACGGCGGTTTGTGGCGCGGCATTCGCCGTCGTTCATGTTGGCGGCGTTGTGCGTGGCGTTGGCGGCGTGGTCACCGGAATTTCGCCAAGCGAATAACGTGCAGCAGGTGGCAGTGCGGACCTGTGTCATCGCCGTGCTGGCAATCGGGCAGTTGCTGGTGATTCTGTCCGCGGGGATTGACCTTTCGGTGGGCAGCGTCGCCGCGCTCTCGGGCGTGGTCGCCGGCCTAGCGATGACGCGAGGGGAATGGGGCGTCCTGCCGGGATGCGCGGCGGGGATGACCGTCGGCGTAGCGTGCGGCGCGTTGAACGGATTCTTGGTGACGGCGGGCCGCATCCCGCCGTTCATCGTGACGCTCGGCATGATGATGTCCGCGCGCGGCGGAGCGCTATTGGTCTCAGGCGGCGAGCCAGTCTACGGCTTGCCGACGGCGTTCAAGTATCTCGGCGGCGCGCAGAAGATGGGCGAGATGAACACGTGGTGGATTCCCGTGCTCATCGTGTCGCTATTGGCGCTAACATTCATGGTCGTACTTAGCTTGACGCGCTATGGTCGGGCGTTGTATGCGACCGGCGGCAATCTGACGGGCGCACGGCTGTCGGGGGTCAACGTCAATCTCGTGCGCGCGGCAGCGTACACGTTGAGCGGCGCGATGGCGGGGTTCGCCGGGTTGATGTTGGCGGCGTGGACCTCCATCGCCGCGCCATCGGCGGCGGAGACCTACGAACTCGAGGCGATCGCGGCGTGCGTCATCGGGGGAACGAGCCTGATGGGCGGCGAGGGCGGCGTGGCGGGGGCCATCGCGGGCGCGCTGATCATGAAGGTGTTGGAGAACATTTGTAACCTCAGCGGGATCGAGCGTGAATGGCAAATCGTGATCGTCGGCGCGTTGGTCGTCGCGCTGGTTTTCTACGATAATTTGCGTAAGCGGCGCGCGGGATTGCTGAAGGATTGAGCGCGATTTCCGGCTCGGCGGGAGCCTCGCCCTCCCCGCCGGTTAGTTGTTCGCCGTCGATGCGGTCTTTTCTATTGTGAATTCGTCGCGGACGGTGCCGTCGAAGTCGTAGGCGCGGTAGACGAGACGGTCCGGGTCGGTGGTGATGTCGATGATTTGATACGTCGATACTTCCTCGAATGAGGTCGCGGCGAATTCACTATCGAGTTGCTCGTAGTATTTCGTCCCCGCGACGGTCATGACATAGACGGTCCCCTCGGCGGGGGACGCGGCGATGGCGCCGTTCTTCATCGGGTGGGTGCGGACGTAGGCGTGGTCATGGCCTTCGAACGCGATGTCGAGGTGGTATTCGTCGAACAGCGTCCCCCAATACTTACGCACCTCTGGATTGTCGCGGTGCTCCTTCAGCGAATACGCCGGGTGATGGTACAGCGCGAATTTCCACGTCGCGTTTGACGACGACAACCGCTCCTCGAGCCACTGCGCCTGGCCGTCGATGTGCGTATTCGAGTCGAGGACGACGAACAGCGCGTTGGAGTATTCGAAGGAGTAGGCGCGCTCCGCAGGAAACCCTGGTGGGCCGTTTTGTGGCAAGGTAAACAAGTCCAGGAACATCTGGGGCTCGTGGTGCTTGGCGTAGTCGTGGTTGCCAAGCGCGGGGGCTAGTGGCTGCTGATCAAAGACGCCCTTTCCGGCGCTGAAGAAATCGTCCCACTGATTGCGGTATCCACCGTTGTCCACGAGGTCGCCGGCAATAAGGTGGAAGGCAGCGTTCGGCGCGTGCTCGTAGGAATTCCGAACAAGTTGCCCCCAATAGTCGAGGCCGACTTGCGGGTCGCCCCAATAGACGAAACTAAATTTCTGCGAGCTTGTCGGCGCGGTTGTGAACTCGGCCCAATCGCTCCATTTGTTCGCCGCCATACTGCCGACGCGGTATTCGTATTCGGTCCCCGGTTGCAACCCTGACAGGACCGCCGAGAACCTCGCGTTTCGAGGATCGTTCTTTACGAGGTCGTCCGCAATGGTAGACCGTTGCGCTTGGATTTGGGCCTGCGTCTCCGACCCGTTCGCGCGATACTCCACTACTCCGTCGGTGACCGCCATGCTCGCGCGCCACTGCACTGCGACAGACGTTTTTGGATCGCCTGAAATCGTGAGGCAGACTTGGTCCGGCGAATCCGCGGCCGGATACAAGGTAGCGTGCGGGACGAAGTTGTCGTAGATCCAATGGGCGACCGTTCCTTTGAACTGCTTATAGGCGACGAATAACACGACGACCGTGACGAACGTTATTACGAGCTTCTTTTTCATGGGGGCGAAATCAGCGGTTCCGTAGTGGTTTTTGCGACGATTTACAAGAGAAATTCGGGAGAACACACAAGCGTGGTGGGTCCGATAGTATAGCGTGGAGACAGAAGCATTTTGGAAGTTGCTGTGTCCTTGCATCGCCGCCGGAGGTGCCGTACCATTGCGAGCTTGGAATCGGGACGGGGCGTTATGCCCACCCGCAAAGCGGATGCAACAACGGGACAAAGGAATGGGCGATGGGCCGATCTGTCACATTGCGGGGCAACGCGTTGGCGTTGGAAGGACCGGAACTCAAGGTGGGCGACGCCGCGCCGGACGCGACGTTGCGCAAGGATCTGGTGACGGACGCGACGCTGAGCGACGGCAAGGGGAAGGCGCGGATTTACAGCGTCGTGCCTTCCGTTGATACGCCGGTTTGCGCGTTGCAGACGAAGCGCTTCAACGAAGAAGCCGCGAAACTTCCGAACGTGGACTTCTACACGATTAGTTGCGATCTGCCGATGGCCCAAGGCCGGTTCTGTGGCGCGGAGGGCATCGACAAGGAGCGCGTCAAAACGCTGAGTGACCACAAAGAGGTCGAATTCGGCAAGCGCTACGGCACGCTCATTC
This sequence comes from uncultured Nitrospirales bacterium, assembly GCA_964467615.1. GTDB lineage: Bacteria > Hydrogenedentota > Hydrogenedentia > Hydrogenedentales > CAYXRK01. Next base: position 27,325 of record CAYXRK010000011.1, read on the forward strand.
CGTCGTTGCGCGTGTTGTGCCGCGCGGTGTTTGTGGTCGGCGCGGACGACAAGCTCAAGTACGTCGAGTACGTGCCCGAAATCGCGTCACACCCGAACTACGACGCCGCGCTCGCCGCAGCCAAATCGCTCTAACGATAGAAACCCGAATCAGTGAAGACGAGCATCCGCGCATACGCAGCCGAGGCGCTTGGGACCTTTGCCCTCGTGTTTATCGGCACTTCCGTCGCGACCTTGCAGGGGTTCCTCGATATGGGCCCGACGGGTTGGCTCGGGATTTCTTTCGCGTTCGGCGGCACGCTCATGGTGTTGGTGAACGTTATCGGCCCGATTTCGGGCTGTCACCTCAACCCAGCGGTTACGATTTCGATGGCGCTCGCCGGGCGAATGAAGGGATCAAGCGTCCCAGGGTACGTTATCGCGCAGATCATCGGGGCAGCCACCGCGAGCTTTGTGCTGTTGGCCCTGCTCAAGGGCCTGCCCGGATACTCCCTCGAAACACACGGCCTGGGCGCGAACGGCAATCCTAAGGAGTTGAGCGTCGGCGCGCTGCTTGGATTCGAAGCCGTGATGACGGCGTTATTTCTCTTCACGATTTTCTCCGCCACGCGTGACGATGCGCCTTCCGGCGGGGCACCATTCGCGATCGGCGGATTCCTGTTCGTGGCGCACTTGGTCGGTGCGCCTCTTGGCGATTCGTCTCTCAACCCCGCACGCAGTATCGGTCCGGCGCTGGTCGGGGCGATCTCCGGTCAATTCGGGTCGATGGGCGTGTTGTGGATATTCATCGCCGGCCCGTTAGCTGGAGGCGTGGCCGGCTGGTTGCTGTACAAGTTCATCTACGAGGACTGAACTAAATTGCGCCAATGGAGCGGATGGAGCGAAAGTTAAATGCTTTCAAAAGTGATCGAAGACAAATTGAACGAGCAGTTGGGACACGAGTTGTACTCGGCGTACCTTTACTATTCGATGTCCGCGTACTTCGAGTCCGTTAACCTCGATGGGTTCGCAAACTGGATGAAAATCCAGGCTCAAGAAGAACTGACACACGTCGATAAGATATTCGGCTATGTGAACAACCGAGGAGGGCGAGTGCGTTTGACCGCGGTCGCCGCGCCCACGGTCGAGTGGGCGTCCCCGGTGGCGGCAATGCAGGACTCCTACAAACACGAGTGCTTCATCTCGGGAACGATCAACGCATGCGTGTCATTGGCGCTGTCCACGAGCGATCACTCGACCAACGCCTTTTTGCAGTGGTTCGTGGCCGAGCAAGTCGAGGAGGAGAAGGCGGCGGACGAGGTACTTCAAAAACTCAAACTAATTGGAGACAACGGCAGCGGCATGTTTCTGCTGGACAATGAATTGAGTAAGCGCACGCTCGCGGGGCCGTCCGCCGGAGGCCAGGCAAACTAACCCGCCTCTCGCCCGGAAATCGTATTGACAACACGGTGTGAGGGCAGTACGATGAGCGGTGCATATTCCCCGCTGGTGAACGAGGCGCAGTTCGATATTTTCGCGGAGAGGGAGAATCGGAGGGATGAGGGTCCTTGATACGACGATGATCGCGTCAGGCCGCTTCCGAGATCGCGGCGGGTTCACACTCCTGGAAGTGTTGACCGCGCTCGTGGTGGCTGGCGTCGCGACAACCCTCTTCATTCAACTGTACGTGGCAAGTGTGGATTTGGCCAAGAACAATAGGGCCGAGCGCGTCGCGCTCCAACTTGCCCGTGAATTCGTGAACGAAATTGTCGCGGTGCCCCAACGAGTCGACTGGTCCAAAATTGAGGGACCGACCGAAGGCCTTGTCGACTTGGGACTCATGCATTTTGCTGAGATGCCCTCCACGAAACCCCTCGAGAGGCGAGCAGGCGAGCACACAAAAGACTTCTACGAAGGCTTCACTGTTGAAGCGTCGGGCCGCATTCCGGACGAGAACGCGCAGTTCGTCGAACTTGTCGTGCGCGTGGGCTGGCAAGGAAAACGGAAAATGGACTACGTGGCGTTGACTTCCGCACTTCCACGTTCCGCCGCGAAGGGGGTAGGACGACCGTGAATCGGCGCCGCGCGATAGTTCCGGGATTCAGCCTCCTCGAATTGTTGGTCGCCATCGTCGTCCTTGGAACGGTGACGACCATCGGAACACGCGCTTTTTTTGGTTTGACGTCGGCGTGGCAAGACACCAGGAAATTGGCCGCCCTCGACCACGTCGCCGACGTGATCTTCGCCAGCCTGCGTCGAGACCTTGATAGCGCGATCACTTCGGACCTGACCGGGCTGAAGTTTCGCGGCTACTACGAGAACAGGCCGGAGGACCAACGGTATTGGGACCAGGAACTGGCGGCGGACCGCATCATCGTCCCCGTCGAAACGCCGGCCGGCCCGGCGGGAGGCGTCCAGCCGCGCATGGTCATGTACGCCATTGACCCCGCCGCGGACGCGCTCATACGCTTTCAAGGCCCGCTATCCGCCGATGGTGCGCCCAACGATGTGAGAGAATCCGTCGTCCGGGGAACGCGGGTCTTGAGGTTTCGCGCGGAATATTTGGACAGCAGCGGGCAATGGCTGCGCGAATGGCTAGATCGGCAGTGGATCGATGGGAACATGCCCCGTGCTCTCCGGGTAAGCATCACTCTGGCGGACGAGTCGCGGCGCGAAATACAGGTGGCGCGTAAAGAGGTTTTCGCCTTGCGCGTTAGGTAAACGGACGATGCCAAGACTCGACAACCACCGTCAACCCAGGAACCGAGGCGCTGCCTTACTCACCGCGCTCGGAATACTCGTCCTGTTCGTGATGCTCGGATCGGCCTACGTCCAATACATGGCGATCGAGAAGGACGAAGCAGACTATGAAATACGGAAGGCGCGCGCGCGCATGCTCGCCGAGGGTGGGCTCAATGCTGGAATCGGCGAAATACAGGCTGCGATAGCCCGCGGTGAAACGCCTGCGGAGCGATACGAGTTTCGCTTGCCGATATATGTGTACCGCGGACAGGGGACCGAAGTCTTTCCGCAGACCGTCGAGGTCGTGGTCCGTGATGAAAACGCACGGATCAACCTCAATCACGCGCCGTTAAGCGTTCTCACGAGCGTGGGGTTCGACCCCTCCCAAGCGCGCGCGCTGATCGCGTCGTTGCCGGGTAACGGCAAGACCGGCGCTTGGTTGACCTCGCTCGACGAACTACGGACCCGCCACATCCTCTCCCTCGAAGAATTCGGAACGATGGATAAGGGATTGTTCACGGTATATTCGGCTGCGGATCAAGCGGACCCTAGGGCGTTCCTAAACGTTAACACGATGCCCCCTGCCGGCCTCGCCGCGGTATTCGGCGTCTCGCGTGATGAAGCCGCGGAGCTCGCCCAGAAACGACCGTTTTCCGATTGGCGCGACGTAGCGGCGAAATCGGGCCGCGATCCTTCCACCTATAACATCAAACCGTCCGTGGAAGGCGGCGACGTTATGCCGGATGCGTTGACGTTCACGTCACGCACATACCACGTGACCTGCACCGCGTTCGTACAAAGCGAAAGCGCCCGGAGGCAGGACGCGCGATACCCGGTGGACGCCGTAATCGTATTTCTCGATAATGGAGACTATGAAGTCCGTCATTGGATTTCAGGGATTGGGAACACGTCAGAAACAAACGGCCCGGCACCTGAGGCAACGGTAGAAACGAGCGGAGTGGTGGAAACCTCTCCGATCGCGTCTCCCGATGCCCAATCGGACGGCACAACCGACGCGGCGAAGTAACGCTGCGCGAATAAAAAGCGGAGGAAGGCGGCTGATGGCACCCGAAGCCCCAGAGAGCAGTGGAGGGCGGTCGAAGACTTCGACGAAGTCTACGGCCAAGAAGGCGGTCGCGCGCAAGAAGAGCGCGACCGCGGAAAAAGCGGCGACGATGATCGACGAGGTCCGCGCGGCGCGCGAGGCGGCATACGAGCCGATCTCTGTCGAGCCCGCGGCCGCGTCGACCGTAGCCGCAAAAGCAAAGCCCGCCGTCCGTGAGCGCGCCGCGTTGGAATCGACGACGACGGTGCAGACCGCCGTGGCGGCGAGGACGACCCACGGTGTGCGGCAACACGACATCAGCGGCTTCCTTCGCCAGCTCATCATGCTGCTCGAAGCGGGCACGCCGATGTTGAAATCGCTCAAGACGCTCGAGACTCGGGGCGAGCATGGTGGAATACGGAACCTGGTGAACGGAATCCGAGAATACGTCGAGCACGGCAATCCGCTGTGGCAGGCCTTCGCCCGCGAGAGCAAATACTTTACGCAAGTCGAAGTCAACTTGATCAAAGCTGCTGAAGCGAGCGGGACCCTGACGATAGTGCTCGAGCGCATCACGACGAACCGCGAGCAGCGGGAGATGATGGTCAAGCGCGTTCGGGCGGCCCTTCTGTACCCGGTCATATTGGTAATCGTGTGCCTGGCCGTGCTGGTCGTCATCGCGAAGATTATCTTGCCGTCCTTCGAGGAAATCTTTAAGTCCTTCGACATTCCCATCACAGGTTTCGCTGCGATCGTAACGGGTGTGCTCGCATTTATAGGCAACTACTGGTGGGGGTTCGCGGTCCTCGCCGTCGGATTGTGGGCGGCCTATCGTTTCTGGTGGGTCCGCGATCCGGTGCGGCGAGTCATTAGCGACCGCCTGAAGCTACGTATTCCGCTCTTCGGCCGCATGTTGAGGGACACGGCGATTGTCGACTTTATGCGCACGCTCGGATTGATGCTGCGCAGCGGCCTCTCGATGATGGTGACGCTAGACCTGTGCCGTAACGCCGTGCGCAACAGGGCGTACATCGGCCCCATCCAAGAAATGCGGTCGTCCGTCGAGCGCGGGGAAGGCCTCGAAGGACCGATGCGCCGCGCGGAAAGGCACCGTCTCTTGCCCGGCGTCGTTGTGGATATGCTTCTGACGGGCGAGGACACGGGTACACTGGACGAGATGGCCGAGCGAATAGCAGATCGATACGAAGAGGAAGTGAAGATAGCCGTCCTTGCGATCTCGGAGACTATTCAGCCCGTGTTGACCGTGATGATGGGGGCCGTAGTAGCGGCCATCGCGTTTTCGTTCTTCGGTCCGCTCATCCAAATGATCGAGAAAATCTCATCAGGCGTAGGCGTCTAACGTCTTACCCGATTGTCCTGCCTATGACGTCCCGCACCCGCGGCGAGGGCGTCATTTGTCTTCCTGGGTCGCAGCCTCCACAAGGATCGGTCCGGCTTCCCCGATTTCAACCAGAAGTATCCCCGTTTCGGTTTCCGGCAACGCTGCAGGCGCGACGCCAATCGGAATTGGATCGAATCCCTTGCGCCGAAGCAAACCGTCGTTCGACAAGACGAAGTCGGCGGGGTCGTCCACGAAAAGCGTAAGCAAGATCCTCGTACTCGTCAACGTAGACAGTCGGTTTGTGAACGCCACCGTCCACCGCGCCGCGCGATTCATCCGGCGGAACCGTTGAATTTCGGCCGGGCCCTGGCCCAATTCATCCATCGGAACTAGATCGGCGCTATTCAAGGACAAATATGCGTCCTCGCCGAAACGTGTTCCATGCCACCCGTCGCCGAAGTATCGCTCGTAGCCGCCGCCGGCTATGTCACTCGGCCCAGGCGTGACAAGTGTGGGTACCGCGCAGCCTCGAAGCGCCTCTGCGGCCCGCTCCAATTCTTCCTTTGCGCCCGATTTCGATAACGTCCCTAGAAATATCGCAAGCGCTGCCCCCGAAGCGTTGATACGGTGAATTGTTTCTTGAAGCGCCCCCTCGTCGGAAAGCGCCACCGCGGGGACGCAGACGATAGTGTATCGCCGAGGAAATTCATCGTAGACGAAGACGGCGTTATGGTTCGTTGCGCCGCCACACTCGATGGCGTATTTTCCCGGCAATACATTTTCCGGCGCGCGCACTATGCACTGGGTGTCGCCCCGAGACCACGTTCCCTCCAGCGGTACCCGCAAATCGCCCGAGACCAGCGCAAGGTCTGATTTCTCGGTAGCGCGCACGGAAAACTCGCCGCCACGAAGTACCAGCGCGGGCTCGCCTTGATTTGGCGAAAGGATTTCCGCATTGCCCGCGTGCGCCAAACAAATGCACGCCACGACCACCGGGACGAGGTTGTGCATTACTCGACCGAAGGCCGCCACGCCGGGGCCAGGACCGCGGAACCCAGCTCGGTCAATTGAAGCGGGTCGGCGGCGCCGATTGCGACTGCGAACAGTTCAATCGGACCGGTACGATCCGACACGAATGCGATCCGGCGCCCGTCGGGAGACCATGCCGGCGTCCAGGTGTCCGCGTCAGCTGAGACGGCGACCGGCTCGACCCGGCGCGTCTCACGTTGCGAGCGATAGATGCCGCGCCGGCCACTTCGAAGAGACTCGAACGCTACCCAGCGACCGTCCGGCGACCACACCGGGTTCCAATCCGGCCCGGGATCGTTACTGATGTCGTACGAGCCTTCGAACGTCGCTACGAATATCTCTCTGTCGCCGCCGTCGTTCGATTCGAACGCGACACTTTTGTTCCTGAGATGAGGCCGCACATTCCATTCAGCGTAGTTTCCCTTCGAGGGCAGCGCGATTTCGGGAAACGGATACGTTTCAAGCGAGGTGGCGATCACGATGTCAGTCGAACCTTCGGGAGTCAGCGCAACCGCGATGACGCCGCCTCGTTTGAACGAGGCTTGGTGGAGCGGGTCGAGCGCGTTGAACGCGGCCATGCCATCGGGAAAAACCAGGGAAATAAGCAGGCGCGGATCGGGCGCCCATTGCGGAAGCATCAAACCGCGCTGTTCGCCCCCCCAGAATTCCTCTCTACCGCTCGCGAGTTCGTATACGGCGATGCGCGATTCCGCACCTGGGCCGGAGGTGTACGCCAGATATTTTCCGTCCGCGGACCAAACCGGATCGCGGTTCCAATCGCCCCCCGATTCCAAAAATCGCCCTGTTCCCGCCGAGTATTCGCGCACGTATATGCCGAGACCGTCCCCGCGCGCGCTCTCGAACGCGAGCCCGCTACCGTCCGGCGACCATACCGGCGCGCCATCGTGGTCACCCGGTCCGATGGGAGTGATAGTGCCGCTTTCGAGTTCGATTATGCTCACCCGCCGAGCGGCCTGCGTGTCCCCCGACGTGAACGCGATCACATCGCCGCTCAGAGCAGCTAAAGCGCATATCGTCGCCAAGACTACGAACATGCGCGGGAGTGTAGCACGCCATCGAAAAGGACCGTTCAAAGTTCAATGTGCGAGGTTCGAAGCTAAACGCTGTACTTTGAACGTTGAACATTGATCGTTCCTGCCTCGGACAGATTCGTGTTCGTCATTTGTTAAACTCCGCCTCCAAGTTGAGAATGAGAGATGGACACAATTCTATTCGGCGTGGGCATGTTCGCCCTGGGCGCGGCGACGGGACTCGTCAACGCCGCCCTTGGAATTGGCGGCGGCGTGTTGATGGTGCCCGCGTTCCTGACCTTCGTCGACTGGATGGACGTCAACACGGCGAAGGGTACTAGCTCGTTCATCATCACGTTTGTCGCGCTGCTGAACGCCTGGCAAATGAATCGCGGCGCGGCGCGAAACTCATTCGCGCTCATAGCGAGCATCGCCGCGGGATCAATCGTCGGCGCGGCGGCCGCCGGGCAAGCCACGGCGAGGATGACCGACACCATTGTCACCTGGATATTCATCAGTCTCTTGGCCTTCGTCGGCGTTCGTACTTTTTTCCTGAATCCGCCTCATGTCCTCGAGGCAGCGGTGCGCACGCGCCGCTGGACCTCGCTTGCGATCGGCGTTGCCGCCGGCATTGTCGGCGGCGGGACGGGCACGGGTGGCGGCGCGGTGCTTGTGCCGCTTGCGCTTTGGGCGGGGATCGTGTCGAACGAACGCGTTGTCGCGCTGAGCAATTCCGTGATGGTGGCGACCGCCGCCTCCGCCGCGATCGCCCATGCGCTCGCGCCGAGTACCGTCGACATGCCCTGGACGATCGGCCTCGTCAACTTTTCGCTCGCGCCGCTCGTGTTCCTCGGCGCGGTCTGCGGCGCTCCGTTTGGCGTCAAGTTGAACGCCGTTCTTACTCTCCCGCGCCGCAAGGTCGTGATGGGGGTCCTACTGCTCGTGATCGCGGCCCGTCTCGTGCTTCGAGTAGCTTCGTGAGCGGTACTGCTACTTCTTCGTGAGCGCCGCAACCGATCTTCCGATCGCGCTACGGCCGTCCACCGACCACCACTCCCGCATCGTGTCGCCATAGCCTGCGACGAGATCCACGGTCAGTATCTCGACCAACGGTTGGCGCAACAGTTTCTTCGTGCCGCGCCACGCGTCGATGTGCCACTCGAGCCATTTGCGCAACCGCGCCTCGGCCCAGAGGACAACCTCGGCCTGCGGGCAATGGTCGTCGATCAAGCCGAAGGCGCGCGCCTCGGCAGGCGCGAAGAAATGGCCGTTGAGAAACATATATGCAGCCTTGCGGTCGCCGACGTGAAACCGCGCCAGGTCCACCACGGGTTTCGGCACGACGATTCCCGCCGGAATTTCGTTCAGCCCAATTTTGAAATTTCCGTCCGCCATCACGCGGTAATCCGCCAGCATCGCCAGCACGCAACCGCCCGCGGGCGCGTGGCCGTTGATGGCCGCGGCGAGGGGTTTCGGAAAGGCCGCGAGCGTTTGCAGCATCGTGTGAAACACCCGCCAGAACCGCTCCATCATTCGCTCGTCGTATCCGTACAGATCAATGAGGTCGAGACCTCCCGAGAAGATATTTCCTTGTCCCGTGAGAATCGCGGCCACTACCTGCCGCGACTCCGCCAGCCGTACAAAGGTCTCCGTCAGTTCCGCAGCCAAGTCCATATTGATCGCGTGCGCCTTGGGGCGATTGAGTTGGACCAGCGCCACGTGGTTCTCAATGTGGATATTGACCATAGCCATTGCAATGTCCTCGTTGGCCTGCTATTTCGTCTGATCGGTTAGTAGACTCGCCTTCAGCGCGAAGATGTGCGTGCTATCCACGTTTTCATTGTCGTTCACGAGCATGAGCCGGTTGCGCGCGGCGCTGTCGAGCCAGCCGAGCCCCTCCCAATTGAAGCACATCTTGCGGCCTTCGTGTATCTTCGGCAGCGCCTCGGGCAAGTATAGGCGATGCTTGGGGCAAAGCTTCCCGGCTTGGCTGAAACACGCGATGTACTCATTGTTGAAATTGCTGAAGTTCATCGACACGAGCGACACCAGCAGATGCTCGTCTCTGTCGACATGACCGAACCAAACCAGGTCCGTCGCTCGCATGAAGTTGCGCCCTCGGTCGCCCCCGGCCAGTTGTTCGATCCCGGCCTCGTCGAGCCGCACGCTTTCCGAAGCGGGTCCTACCGTGGCATAGTTCGCATCCAGATTGAAGACGTAAACTCGCGGCAACAGCAATTCGCCTCCGTCATCGCCCCCTTCCGCGAGCACGGCCACCCTATATCCGCCGCCCTCCGAAAGTACCGCTAGTCCTTCCACGCCCGAGTCGAGACCGACGCACTCCATCGCGGACTCGCAAAGTGCGATCTCGCGAAATTGTTCGTACTCTTCGCCCTTCGCGCGCACGAGGATGATCGACGCGGTCCCCTCGTTGAGCAACCACAAAACAGCGGGGTCGTGGGGATCGGTATCGATCGATTCCAGATCGAGCTTCTTTGCAGGATTAAGTCCGGAGATTGTTGTCGTCCCGAAACTCGCCCGCGGAATTTCGACAATGTCTCCCGAATCCGCCGCGATTCGAATCTCGCCCGAAATTACGTGATTGTCGTTCAGGTTGTCTTCGATGAGATACAACGTATAGCCGTCGCCGGTTTTGCGGCCGACGATTCCGGAGGCCTCCTGGAATACGTGGGCCGGGCCCGCAGCGATAAGAAGCGAAATCAGGAGTTCAACACCCACGGCTACGCACCGAGCTTTCGCAGCACCTTGTCGCCGAACTCGCGCGTCGACACCGGCGTGAGCTTCCCCGCGGGATCGCGGAGGTCTGCCGTCGTGTAGCCTTCGCCGAACACAGCCCGCATCGCGTCCCACAGGCGGCGGGCCTCCGCATCCATTCCAAAGCTCTTATCAAGCATCATCGCGACCGAACCGATCATGCTGTACGGGTTCGCGATGCCTCTGCCCGCGATATCCGGCGCGGAGCCGTGCGACGGCTCGTAGTACGACTTGTCCGTCCCGATACACGCCGACGGCATCAGCCCGAGCGAACCCAGCAGCCCGCCGCCGAGATCGCTCAGTATGTCGCCGAACATGTTCTCCATCACCATCACGTCGAACTGGCGTGGATTGAGCACCATCGCCGCGGCGGCCGCATCGACAATGACGTGCTTCAATTGGACATCCGGATACTCCTTCGCGACCTCCTCGGCCACCTCGTTCCACAGCACGCTGGATTTGAGTACATTGCTCTTGTGGATGTTGTGCAGCACCTTCTTGCGCTTTCGCGCCTCTTCAAACGCAACGACCAAGATGCGGCGGATTTGGTCCTCGTCATAATCCAACGTTTCGCGCACGTAGCGCTTGCCCTCACGTACCCCGCGCTCCTTCTCCCCGAAATACAGTCCGCCCACCAGCTCGCGGATGATGATGATGTCGATGCCGCCCTCGACGACATGCGGCTTGAGCGGCGAGAAATGCGCCAGCTCCGGCGGCAGAAACACGGGCCGGAAATTCGCGTACGTTGTGTAGCGCCGCCGCATCGGTAACAGCGCTCCACGCTCCGGCTGTTCGTCCACCGGGATTTTCTGCGACTCTTCGAAGCTCAGCCCGATCGGCCCTTTGAGGATCGCATCCGATGCATCGCAAATCTGCTTCGTCTCTTCCGGGAACGATTGACCGCACTCGAAGTAGGCCCGCCCGCCAAACGGCGCGTGCTTCACGTCGAACGAAACTCCGTCCGGCGTCACCGCTTTCAAACACTCCAACGCCACGGCCATGATTTCCGGCCCGATGCCGTCGCCGTCCAACGCCGCAATCGTGTAGGTCTTTTTCATGCAAACGAATTCCGAATTCCCATCGCGTTGTGAAAAGATCCACGGTCGCGTGCGCCACACAAAAATGAGGCGGGATTCTAACACGATTCCGGTCAACGTACTTGACGGACCGCCAACCACGAACGAGTGCTACCCCGTCAATTTCTTGAGAATGTGACGAGCAAGTTGTTCGTCAATCTCTCTGTGTCGCGGAACGGGCTGGCCCACCCCGGACTTTGGGTTGTGATACCAATCGTGCTTGCCGCTGTGGCGAATCAGGCGGCAACCCTCCTGCTCGATCGGTCGAATCAGCTCGACACGTTTCATCGAACTTCGAGTTTGGCTACGCGGCGAACGCCTGGAATCTCCCCACTCACAAGATCCGAGTACAGGTCACGGAGATTTTCCTCAAGCTCCTCGGATGATTCGCCTTGCGTCATGTAGTCGGGGAACTCCTCGAAGTACCCTAGCCACAGGGCGTCATTTTGCCAATAGATGTAGTTGAGTGTCGCCATAGGTGAACCGTCTCATCGCCGGACTAAACCATCTTCCGCCGCCTAGTATAGGTCTGCCCAAAGACCGGAACAACGCCCCACTCGCCGTCGCCCCACTCGCCGTCGATACCATCACGACCGCTCCCGCCTTCCTCAGCGCGTATCCGCCGTGCCAGCGGCCGGTGGAGTCTAGCCGATGGTCGTTACGTCAGGCTTGCCGTTAACCGGAGCATGGTTCGTCGGATGTCCGCGTCCTAGGCGATGACAGGCGTAACGCTCCCAGCAATAACAAAATCATCGCGGCATTCCCCGTCGAGTCACGACCGGAGGGCGGCCCCGCCGCGCAACCTGGCCCTTCGCCTTCACCTTCTCCCTCGCCGCCCGCGACCGACTCGAGTTCCGCACTCGTGAGGAACTCGTCAGAGTCCGCGTCGATTTGATCGAACTGGATCTGCGTCAACTCTGGAATCGAAGCTGTTGCCTCAGCGAAATCAAGTTGGCCGTCGCTATCTGCGTCGGCTTCTTCGAATTGCGTCAATAGGTTGGACGCGATCACGGCGATGCCGTCGCCTTCACCCTCTCCTTCGCCTTCACCTTCACCCTCTCCTTCACCCTCGCCTCCCGGCGCGCCGGCCTGCGTGATCGTCACATCGACTTGCCCGCCGCCGACCTCGGAGACGTGTACGGTCGCGCTGCGCGGGTCCTCCGATTCGTTCGCTTCGTAATCAACCGTGAAGCCGCCGTCTCCCAAGCGTTTCTCGAAACTCGATATGAATAGCCACTCGCTCCCTTGCGTCACGCTCGCGTCCCAATTAAGGGTCCCGTTGCCGACATTCTCGACCGCGAACGCGAACGTCCCGGCTTCGTGGGAGACGTCCGCGTTCGTGGGCGTTACGCTGAGTTCAGGAGTCGCGTCACCCGCTTGGACGACGGGAACGGTGACAGTGGCGGGGTCCGCGTTGTCGTCGTGGACGACGAGCGACCCGGTCCGCCCATCCGGTGCTTCGTTGGCCCCATACGTCACTTGGATAATACCGTCGCCGATGACTTTCGACGCGCTTACCGACAACCAATCGTTCCCTGTCGTGACGAACGTTTGCCAGTCGAGTTCGCCTCCACCCGCATTGGACACGCTAATCTCAGTCACGCCGCCCGCCGCACCGAGACTTAGCGACGCCGGGACAACTTCGATAAGAGGTGTATCTTTGCCCGCTTGATTTATCGTGACCGTTTGGTCTCCGTTGAGCGCGCCCGGCGCGGTGACGCGGACATGCCCCTGACGCGGACCAGCCAATGTGTTTTCGGTGTATTCCAACTCAAGCATCGTGTCGTCCAGGCGCAAAATCATCAAGAACTCCGCTCCGCCCGTGAGCGCCGCGTCCCAGTCCAGAACGCCCTGCCCCGTATTCGAAATCGAAATAATGGAGGAACCCGCTGCGCCGCCGACGGTCAGCCCAAGGGGGGACACGCTGAGCACCGGCGACGCGTTCGGCGCCTGCGTCACGGTGATAGTCTGCGGCGTATCCACACCCGCCGTCGCCGTCACCTGTATCTCACCGACGCGCGACGAACTGGACGCGTTCGTCGAATAATATAGAGTGATCAACCCCGGCCCTTGCACTTTCGCCGTTTGGATCGTTAGCCATGGCGATCCTGGATTTACCGCCGCGCTCCAGTGCAGCGCGCCTTCGCCATCGTTCAAGATGCTGACCGTCGCAATGCCCTGCGCCGAGGGGACCGTTAACTCCGTCTGAGATAGGGCGAGCCGCGGCGTCCCCTTGAGCAAGAGCCCGATCTCGACTACGCTCGTCTCGCTCGCGGTGAGATCCACCTCGACGGAAGCCGATTGATAGGCCGTGGCCGACGCGGACAGCACGAATTCCCGGTCCGGCAACCCATCAAACGAGAACGTACCCGAGGCGTCCGATACCGCGCTCAAGTCTCCGTACTCCTCGATGACGATCGTCGCGCCCGCGACGGGCTGACCAGTGGCTTCGTTCATCACCATACCCTCAATCGAGGCTGGCGCCGATCCCGCGAGCTGGTGGACGAAAAAGCTTTGTGCGCGCGAAGGAATGTGGCCGTGATCGTCGAACGCGGCGACTACTACGCGGTATTCGCCGGTGAGCGAAAATCCGTCATACGATCCCTGGTAGTGTCCGTTTCCCTGATGAGCAAGCACGATACTGGGCAGGTGCATGACCGGCGTGGGACGAACATTTTTCAACACGCCGGACGGCACGACGAATCCAACCACGCGATCGATGTAACTCGTGGCGGTTACCACAGCGCTGACGATGAGCGCCGTGGGACCATTCAGCGTGCTATTCGGCGTCACGGCGCCGACAAGCGGAGCGTCGGAAGCCTGCGACCCCGCGTATCCGATCGTGAACGTTTGCGCGAACAGACCGTCAGGCGGGCCATTGACCGAACCGTCGCCGTCGTCGTCGAGAGTGACCGTCTGTTCGCTTCCGGCAAGGCGCAAGGACTCGCCGGCGAACGCGGCGGCCGTCCGCAGGTCCTCGCCCAACAGCACACGTGACCAAAAGTAGGTCGAGAACGACAAATCGCCGTTCGACACGAAGTACGGACACTCGCCCGCTGCGGAGCTTCCGATTGCGATCCGATTGGGAGCGCTTACGCTCGCGACGAAACTACCCGACGAGCAGGCGTCGTAAACCAATACGATCGGGCCCTCGATGTTCGCCTCGATCTGATTAAACCAACCCTCGACGAGCGAGGCGGTTACCGTTTCGTTTTCGTTAATCCGAAACGTCCCGTCGCCTCCGTCACCAACCATGTACACCACCAGGTCCAGGCCGCCCTGCGATCCGAACAGCGTGATCGCGTTCGAAAGGTTGGCGAGCGTGTTGGCGGCGTCAACGCCTTCGCCGGTGGTTTCGGGCGAGAGGTACTGAACGCTTTCAGCCGTGTAGCCGCGCAGGACGAGCGTGTCATATGCGCGACGGGTCATCGCGCGCGCCGCTTCCCCCACGCCGTCGTTCACCGCGCCGCCTGCGACGATAATGGCGCGGCGTTCCACTTCGAGATCGTCGATGTTTAAGGAACTGATTCGAGGCAGCGTGAATGCCCCGTAGTCGTCCCGCGCTGCCAACACCACTCGATGGCTTCCTTCAAAGTCAAAGTTGCCGTAGTTCGCCCGAAACGTATCGTCCTCGATGCGCTCGAGCTCGACCGTAGCAAGATGTCGCACGGCCTGATGGCCCAAAGCGGTATCAAGAAGATCCTCAATGACGGGCGCGGGAGAAACGAAGAGCGCTACTACCCGGCTCGTCCCCTCTTGGTCGAGCGCCCGCGCTTGTAGCGTTGCGGCGTCATTTCCCGACAGGGCCGTGGGCACGCTAACGCTCGTGAACACGGGCGCGGCGCCCGGCAGACCGGTGCCCTCGCCGATGTACGTAGCTCCCGCCAGCACTCCGTCGTTCGCCCCACCGCTCTCTCCGTCGCCGTCGTCGTCGAGCCGCGGCGATTGAAGCGGGCCGGGACCGGTAGGAAGACTGAATCCGCTACGCGCGCTCAGATACGCCTCGCCGACGGTCTCACCGCTCGATATGCCGCGCCAAAACAGGTCGGAGAACGAAACGCCGCCAGGCAGAAAATGCGCGCGCTGACCTTCCGCGGCGGAAGCAATAATGATACGGTTCGGCCCAGCCAATTCGCCGAGAAAACCTTCAGAATCGCTTGCGTCGATGACGACCGTCACGTTGCTCGCGCCGATCGCGGCGATGTCGAGCCAAGTCCCCAGCACGTCTGCGGATACGGTCTCCTGGGAATTGAGTCTGAACGAGTGGCCATCGCCTCCTGCTGCGCCGGAAAACACGACGACCAATTGATCCGCGTCCGCCGCAAATTCCACGAACGCGTTGGCGAGCGCCTCCACGGTGGCGGGGGCGTCAATTTCGCCGGGCTCTTGGTCGCCGTCGATGTCGATATTCGGGTTCTCGTGCAGTGCGTAAATGTCGTCTCGGGTGAACCCTTGAAGCGACAGCGCTTCGTACGCGCGGTAGAAGGCCAGCGAAGCGCCCCGCGCGAGGTTGTTACCGTCGTTCGCCGCCGCGAAGCTGCCGGACGTCGCGGCGAGAATCGCCTTTCGGATGGGTTTAGCATCGGATTCGAGCGAGAGGTAGTCGATTCGATCGTTGAATGAATCAGCGACAACTATTGAACCGTCGGAAGCCACGCTGATGCCGGCGGGCACCAGTTGGCCGCCAAGCCGCCCGGGCACGCGGGAAGCGGTATGGAATTGCCCATCGCCGGTGAATACTTGAATCCGAAAATTCTGCGAATCGCAGACGTACACGCGCGTCGATGCGCCCGCGCCTGATACCGCGATTCCTTGCGGCCCGTTGAACTGACTCTCCTCCGACCCCAATTCGCCCCACGCACGGACGAACGCGTAGTTCGCGTCGAATTGCTGGACGCGATCATTGGCGTTGTCCACGACGTAGATGCTCCCATCGTCCGCGACCGCGACGTCGTGAGGATTGTCGAATTGCCCGTTCCCTGTACCGGACACCCCAAACTTCGCGACGAATCCGCCGTTCTCCGAAAAAACCTGAACGCGATCATTGCCTGAGTCGCAAACATAGACGTTGCCGTCCGAATCGACGTCGATACCGTGGGGGAATTGGAATTGACCGTTCGCAGTCCCGAACGAGCCGAACGCAAGCACGAACGCGTCCGCGGTATTGAATCGCTGAACACGATTGTTGCCCGTGTCGACGACGAAGAGGTCACTCGTCGGGGAGTAGGCAACGCCGCTTGGGCCAAAGAACTGGCCGTCGCCAAGGCCGATCCCTCCAAAGCTCGAAACAATAGTCCCCGCGGAATTTACGCGCGTTACGCGACTGTTGACGCTGTCCGCGACGAACACATTTCCTGCACCGTCCTGATCAGCATCCTGAGGAGCACTCATCCGGCCACCGCTGCCCGCCGCGGCCCACTCATCATAGAGATCGCCGGCGGAGGTCAGGAGCTGGACACGAAGATTTCCTGG
Source organism: uncultured Nitrospirales bacterium (assembly GCA_964467615.1). GTDB lineage: Bacteria > Hydrogenedentota > Hydrogenedentia > Hydrogenedentales > CAYXRK01. The sequence goes on from CAYXRK010000011.1 coordinate 43,815, forward strand.
ATTGGCGGCTACGACTGTTCCCGTCGGCAAAACCGCGACGCCAACGATATCGTGAATACCGTACGGGCCCTCGCCAAGATCGTCGAGAAATCCGATTGCTGCTCCCGTCGAGTCGAGAAGATACATATCTGGTTCGGTACCTTGGGAGACGGCAACCACACCCGCGTTCGCTGCAATGTAGGATGGCGCGAACCCGCCTGCCGGGGAGAAGCTTGCCCAGTCCGCGTCCAGAAGATTGCCGGCAGTGTCGAACTGTTGGACGCGCGAATGCACCGGATCGGTAACGAGAATCGAGCGCGATGACTCGACAAATGCAATGCCTTTGGGTTGGCCGAATTGTCCGCCGCCCGCGCCAGACGCGCCCCACCCGAGCACAAACGCGTTGTCCGGCCTGAACCTCTGAATGCGCGAATTGCCCGCGTCCGCAACGTAAAAGAAGCCCTCGTTGTCCACAGCAACGCCGAGCGGCGTATCGAATTGGCCATCCCCCGCGCCCGGCTGGCCAATCGTGGCCTTTAACACTCCCGCCACGTCGAAGACCAAGACCGTGTTGTGGAATGAATCCGTAACTATGAACTCGATTTCGCCAGTGGCTGCGGAGGTCCGCGTAGCGATCCCGCCGATTACCCGGTCACTTGTCGGAAAGTTCGTGACGATCACCGAGAAGAACCGTTCGCCGAGGTACGTGAACCCAGTCAACGTTCCGTCGAAGGCGTCGATCACGTAGACGTTGCCGTCGTGATCGCACGCGACAAGATTAGGTTCTACAAAGTGCCAGGATTGCACTATCGGCGGCACGTACTGCCGAAAAACGATCCGTTCCTGAGCAAATGCAGGTAAGAAAATGGATAGCGCGAACGCGCACAAATAGATTCCCCGAAACGACACGACTTCCCCCCCTTCCAGCCGTCGGACGCCCTAAGCAAATCGTGGCACGAAGTATACCAGATGCGTGTGCGAAATCCGCGCAGGTTGATAAACCTTGCCCCGAGTTTGCTTCCGTCGGCCCAACTGCTTCCGGCAGATATAGCCTGCGGCTACGACTTTGCGTATCGGCATAAGAACTCCGAACGCTGGGCTTCCCTGCACCCACCGATATTGTCGCCTCCGCGAACCGACCCCATTAAGATAATTAAGAATCTGTTGGTGTTGCCGGTCGGCTTGGACAGCGATACAGTAGCGCCAGCGCGGTCGCACACAGCGTAAACAAGAGTAGTGACGCGTCGACGCGGCTGCCCGCACCAGGAGTCACAGCCGCCGCGCACCCTTCGCCTTCGCCTTCACCCTCTCCTTCACCCTCGCCTTCACCCTCGCCTTCACCTTCACCTTCACCTTCACCGCCCAGTTCGACGAGCGACAACTCGACCTCCTGGGTGTCGTCGTCGGTGAGCAACGTAATCGAACTTCTCGATACCTCGAACCCGCCGACGGATATTTCGACAACGTACTCGCCCGCGCCAAGATTTGGGATGGTGAAGGTCCCATCGACGCCGGTCTGAACGCCGAATCCCGCTGTCTCCGGTACGATGCGCACGACGACTTGCGCGTCCTCAATGGGCGCGCCGGTTTCATCGGTGACGACACCGGTGACGCCGCCGGGGAACGCGAACTTCGAGGTAAGGCCGATGTCGACTTCGACGGTTTCGCCCTCGATAGGCGTGACCGAAACTTCCGCCGAGAGGTGTAAAGCGGAGGACACCGCAAGCGTGAGGGGCCCGTCTTGCTTGGAGCCAAGTAGCTCTGGGCCTCGCAATTCAAAGCGACCAGAGGCGCAGGTGTACACCACGTCCACGGCCTCGCCGGTCGCGGTTGCGAACGCAGCCACCCGTGCGCCGACAATAGCGACTCCCGTCTCGGCGTCTCGAACGGCCCCCGCTACGACGGTTCCGCCTTCGGGAGCGCCATCGAGCGCGGGATTCAACTCCATGCTCGTGCCGATTACGACTACGCCCTCCGAAACATCGGAAAGGTAGCCGGGGGCCACGACAACTACCCGATACACGGAGGAAGGAAGTTCATCGATTGAGTAGGAACCGTCTACGTTGGCGACCGCCATATACGCCGCGCCGCCTGCCCCGATCGTCGCGACCGTTGCGCAACCAATCGTGCCCTCGGTCGCCATGTCTGTAATCCGTCCGTGCAGTTGTCCGGCGCCCGGCACGCGATCGAATTCCGCGCTGGAATAGAAATAGAGCCGGCCCTGTCCGGAATTCTCGTCCGGCGCTCCGACGACGAGCTCGCCCTTCCGATCTTCGTCGGACGCCAAATCTTCAACGCCCAACACGGAGAGTCCAAACGCGCCGAACGATTCGGGCGAAAGGCTTTCGAGAACAATGAGTGTTTCGCCGGAAACGACATCCAAAACATACGCGCCTCCGGAGTCAACCATTCCACTCGTGTCCTTCCCGGGTTCACCCACGATAAGTTCGTCAGCCCCATCATCCGTCATGTCCGGCACGATGGCGATGGACTGGCCAAATCGGCCGCCCTGCGCCGCCGTACCGGCCGCAATGAACGTCAACACGCGATAGACGGAAAGCGAAGCGCCGTCGACGATGTACACGCGCCCCGCATTATCAACCGAATTCACCGCTTCGAAGGGCGCGCCAACGGCAAAATCGCCCACGCCATCGCCCGTCACGTCGTCAAGTCCCACAACAACTTCCCCGAACGCGCCGAGGGCCTCGGGATTCGGCGAGGCAACGTCGCCTATCGAGACGCCCGTCGCGCCGCTAATGACATAGACTCGACCCGCATTACCCAAACCGCTGACCGTTTCGGACCGCGCGCCGACCACGAGGTCCCTGACCTCATCGCCGTCAACATCAGGCATCGTGGCCAATGAATGACCAAATCGGGCACCCGCCGCTTCAGTCGTAGCGGTCCAAACGAACGCCCGCGTGGTGGGGTTGAGCAAGTGGACCTGGCCATTGCCCTCGCCAGGCGCCGAAATGGCTGCCTCAGCAACGCCATTGCCCAAAATAACTTCAAGCGCGGCGACATGTTGGCCGAATGACCCGAAATCCGTCGGCGTTGGCGAATCGATCTGGGAAATCTCCGCACCGGTCGTACCGTCGAGGATCCAAACGCGGCCGAATTGGTTGGGCGTCGCGCCCTCACCCGGCGCGCCAATCACGAAGTCCAGACCAACGTCGCCGGACACATCCTCAATATCCGCCGCGCCAGCGCCGAAAAACGCAAGGGCCTCCGGCGTGGGGCGTGTCAACGTCTGTAACGGCACGCCGCCCGCCGCATCGATCACGTAAACTCGGCCCGCATCCGAGTTCGCGGCGCCCGGCACGTCTTCCTGCGACGCGCGTGCGATTACGTCGCGGTTGCCATCGCCCGTCCAATCGAAACGGCTGAGTGACAGCGAATCGGGAAAACGGTTCACGCCGTCCGTCACATTCGGCGATTCAACAACGACGGATTGCGCGTGCGCTAGGCCACCGACACCGATAATAGCGGCAATGCGAAACACACGGAGAGCGAAACGAGAATTACGGTTCGTGCGCATGACTCATATCCCCGTGAAATCGCCTGTAGTATACCAAGCAAGGACTTAAGGGGCCGTGCGCGATACCGCGACGACTCGAACACGTTGATGTCCGTATACGGATGCCACAGATGCTTCAAGTCCGCGTCGCGCATCGTCTGAACGGCGGTCATGGGGCGGTTCCTCGGGCCAGTCGATCTATTTGAGCACATTTGCCGCGTCGAGAACGAGGACGCCGAATGAATACGATTGATGGACCGGTCACCGAGCGGATCCCCAGGCGCTGGGCAGAATCCGGGCGGATTGAGCTACACTACTCTTGGCGGGAAGCGCTTCGAATCCAACGTCGCAATCGAATCGGCTGGACACGAATTTGTGATCGCCGACCGGGACGGAACACTTGATCGAATTGACCGATACGATGCGAGGACACTGGCTGACCTTAGTCTCCTTGACCGCCACCGCGGCGCTTTGTTCGTGTACGTCCGTTCCGATGCCGCGAGATTCCTTTTCCGAGAGCTGGCGAGAAGAGCGCGCGAACGATCTCGAGAACATTCGGGAGGACGAAGCGCGTACGATTCCAATTGTGGGCAAGGGGGAGAACGCGAAGGCGGCGATCGAGGTGGATAAGGAGGGGAAGGCCAAGCTGAGGGTCGGAAAAGTGAAGGGTGTTCGGGTGAATGTGGACGTTGATCATGGAAATCCGGAAGCAAGCGTGGGTTACCGTCTGAAATTCGGCGGGAAAAAGAAAAACAATCCGAAGTCGCAAAAACCGTCGCCTTTTGATTGACCGGCAAGATCGGTCCCGCGCGACTACAACTAGCGGGAGTGAATCCGAGATGCGAATGAAGTTGGTGATTTGTTTGTCGGCGCTTGCAATGGCCGCTGTGGCCCAGGACACGCCTGGGCCGCGCAAGAAGGCGATGCAGCGATTCAGCATGGAACGGCTCGAGGCGCAACATCAGGACGTGGAAAAAATCCGGGCGGGCCGCCGCGAATTGCCGCCGATCGTGATTGGTGGCGCGACGCTGAATGACTACCGGTCGATTTTGCACGCGCATGCGGAGGACTCGGCGCA
>CAYXRK010000012.1:0-46303 GCA_964467615.1 uncultured Nitrospirales bacterium
GTCTGCCTAGAATGACCGAAGATAGGATAGGGCTACGCAGCCTTACTGCCTGGCCATGGATTGTTAGTCTCAACTTGAACGCGAATTAGAATAAGAACGCAACGAAACAGTTCCAATCCTTGTTCGCATCGACTATCTCCCGAAGCCGGACGTATCGGAAAGGCTGTTTCGTTTGGCGCAACTGGCCGTCGCGCACGGGCGGAACCGGCAGAGCCAGGATAGAGTCTGCAGCAGGCATCGCGATCAATCGGCAGAGAATTATTGCGAGTTGGTTGTAGCGGAACTTGAGCAGTGTGAGCAATTTATATCTTATTATCATAAACCTCGCGGCGTGTTTTCGGGCGCTTCGCAACAAACAAGTCCGAAACAACATATGGGTGAAGCCCTCCGATTTTCTCACTAGGTTTGAGGACCTCGATTCTCGCGACGATAAAACACTGACCCGCACTGAGGCTGGGCGTCTACTCGCGGAAAAAACGGGTGACAATTTGGATACGGCCGAGTCGAGGGTAACCCGAGCGGGAAAGAAAGGCATGATCGCATCCCGATAGAAAGACGGGAAAACCGTTTATGATTATTCAAGTCTTCGGAATCGGGTCGAAACTATAGGATCGTCCAGTAAGCGTGGAGTTTCGAATTACGATGACTTCGAATAAGTCAACGTGCAATCGAAGACGTGATTGGAAATACGTTCTCGCGTCACAATTCGCAATCAATTCAAGGCCGAGAACATGGAATTCAGCGGGACAATATTGTGCCAATTAGGAAAGAAGTCGAGTGAAAAAGCCTGATTTATTGGGGATTTTCACCGGTCCGGATATGGAGTTGACAACCCCCAGATATGGACGACTCGTGCCGGACGTGCAGATCCAGCGGGCCCTCCCCGATTCGACGATATACCCTACAAGCGCCGGAAGCGCCAACCGTCCGCCTTTAACTCGTTCGTGGGATAATGGGATACTGCCCCGCGGGCGCGGTGGAACGATGGAACGGGTCGTTCGAAAATTCGATTCATTCGAGGAAGCAGAGCAGGCGGATCTCGAATACTACCGTTCGCTGACGCCCGAACAGCGTCTCGACATCCTTTTCGAACTGGTAGCGCAAGTGAATGGCGAAAATCCACCGAGACTTGAAAGAGTTTGTCGAGTTGTTAAACTCGGCGAAGATTGACTATCTGATCGTGGGCGCGCACGCGATGGCCTTTTACGGGGTCCCGCGCTACACAGGCGATCTTGATATCCTGGTGCGCGCTTCGGAAGACACCGCTCCGAAATTGGTAAGCGTGCTCAACCAGTTCGGCTTTTCGCCGGGACAGTTCAGCAACGCGGATTTCCTCGAGCCAAAGCGAGTGACGCAGATCGGGGTCGCACCAAACCGAATCGATCTCCTGACTACCATCGACGGTGTCGCGTTCGACGATGCATGGGAAGCGGCAGTTCCGGGACACCTCGACGGCATCCCGACGAAGTTCATTAGCAAGCGACATCTCATCGACAACAAACGCGCGGTCGGCCGCTCCCAAGATATCGCCGACATTCAACGCCTGGAAAAGTAGCCGCGCTTTCTCTGGCGACCGTCTGAACACGCCGCGATGCATCGTATCTCGATACAAATCAGACCCGCGCCTGGATCGTGTTACAATCGCCGCGAAATCGAACGAATTCTCCGGTATCACCGCAGTCCCGTACCGACAATTGGGGACTATGTCTCAATCGCTCGAGAAAAGTATCTCGGCTTTGCGTGACCGCGACGCTGGCTGGGTGACCCGCCGCGATGCGGCCGAGGCGCTCGGGAGGACCGCGGCGGACGCCGTAAGCGCGCTCGTCGCCCAAAAGGACGACCCGGACGTCGATGTCCGCACGGCGGTGCGCACTGCCTTGGGTTGGGCGAGCGCGGGACTGCGGAACGTCAAGCCGGTGCCGCAGTCGCGCTCGTACACACTGGAGGAACTCGCGAACGGTTGCGCCAAGGAAGGTCGGCGAAGAGTCGAGCGGAACGGTGAAGAATACATCGTGCATACGACAACGAAGGAAGGCCGCGGGCAAACCGTCTACATCACACCCGAGCAGCGGAGCGATGGTCTGGACTTGATTCGTGTGCATACGCGTTGCGGACCGGCGGGAACGGACACCATGCGCTGGGCCTTGGAGAATAATCTCAAGTTGGCCCACGGCGCATTGGCGTTGAGCACGAACGACGGCCGCGAGGAATTCGTGATCGTCAATTGCCTGATCGCCAACGAAGCAACGCCCGACGCCGTCCTCGCGAGCGTAAAAGAAATGGCGCACTACGGCGACTGGATGGAACAGAAGCTCGCGGGGCGCGACGACTTATGAGCGAGCGAGAGATTGCGAAGCACTATCATGCCCTTACGCCGGATTCGCCCGCGTGGCGCGCTCTCGAAGCGCGAGGCGTATCGCCCTTCGACAGACTCAGGGCGAACGGGGCAGACGCGTCCGGCATGGACCTCTCGGGCATTGTGCTTGCCGGATACGACCTATCGGGATGGAATCTCGCGCGGACGAACCTGGCGAGCGCGGACCTGACCGAAGCCGCGTTTACGAGTGCGAATTTAGAAGGAGCGGATCTCTCGGGCGCGCAGTTGTACCGCTGCCGATTCGATCGCGCGAACCTTCGCGACGCGAAGTTCCGCGACGCTAAAGCGAATTTCGCCGTGTTCGGCGGCGCGGACGCATCCGGCGCGGACTTCACGGGCGCGGAACTCCAGCAGACGAACATGGTCGGACTGCGTGCGCACGGCGCGGATTTCTCGAACACGGATATGTACTACGCACGGCCCGGCAACGCCGATTTCCAACGCGCCCGTTTTTGCGGCGCGTCCATCATGCGCACGATCTTTCGCCGGGCGGACCTGCGCGACGCGGACTTGACCGACGCGGAGGGCGCGGCCAATTTCGAGAATGCCAACCTCGAGGGCGCGAAGCGATGATCTTCGAGCACTTCCTCCTCAAGGTCGATATGGCCATCGGCGAGGTCAACGCCCATATCTTCGGGTGCAGCCAATCGCGAGAGGTCATTCTGATCGACGCTGGTAAATTTGATTCGCGGTTTGCCGACTTCGTCCAAAAGCATGACCTGCGTCTCTCGACGATCTTCCTCACGCACGATCACGCTGACCACGTCGCCGGCGCGGAGGAATGCGCGAAGGTATTCTCCGCGAAGGTCGTCAGCGGCACGAAATCACCTGGCGGCTACGCGGCAGATCGGGTAGTCGTCCATGGCGACACCCTCACCGTCGGTCGATTGACGGGGCGCTTCGTCGAGACCTCCGGCCACACACCCGTCGCGTTCAGCCTCGTGTTTCCCGGCATGGTATTTTCCGGCGACGCGTTGTTCGCGGGATCGGTCGGGGGAACGGGAGCGCCTGATGCCTACAGTAAACAGATCGCGCAAGTTCGGACGAATCTGTTCTCGCTACCCGGCCACTACGAAGTCCATTCCGGCCACGGCCCGATGACCACCATCGGTATCGAGCGCGAATTCAATCCATTTTTCATGTAGCTCGCGAGCGTTGACGCCCGCCGCAACGCGCCTTATCATGGTCCAGGGGGAGGATCCTGACCCATGTTCCTTTGCATGCTGGCCGTGCTCGGGGCCGGAATCGACACACAGGCGATTTCCCAACACAATCTACCGGCCGTGGTCATCACCTACGGCACGATGGGCGGATCCGGCGGCACGGTGATGGGCAGCGGCGTTTGCGTTCATCCGTCCGGAATGATCTTGACCACGGGCCATACGGTCAATAACGTGACCGCGCTCAAGGTCCGCTGGTCCGACAACACCGAGCAAGACGCCACGGTAGTGGTCGTGGACACGGATCGCGACGTGGCCGTGGTGCAGGTCCCCGGGCCCCGTCCTGCCGCGGAAATCGGCAACGCGCACGCACTCACGATGGGCGCACCGCTCATGGCGATCTCCTCGCCGCGCGGCCTCGAATTCACCGCCGTGAGCGGCATCGTATCGAACACGCATCGATTGGCGGACAAACTTCCCATCATCCAGACCGACTTGCCCTTCAGTGATGGTTCGAGCGGCGGGCCGGTGTTCGACAGTTCGGGCAAGCTCATCGGCATCGTGATGGCGCTGCACCGCGATTTCCCCGGTGCGACGATGATCAATCCAGTCTACAATTATTTCGACCTGCTTGCGGGGGCGGGCGTGGCCATACCCGGCGCGACTGATCTCGCTCCGACCGAAGCGGAGATCATTCCTGCCGCGGGGCTTTCGGACGGCGAAAGGCGGGCCGTCGAACGGTACAACGCGGGCGTAGCGGCCCAATCGGCGGACGAGAAAATAACCGCGTACCGCGAGTCCGTCGGCTTCTTGCCGAATTTCTTCGAGGCGTGGTTCAATCTCGGAGTAGCGATTTCACCTCGCGACGCGCCACAGGCGCTCGCCGCATACGCGAAGGCGCAGGAAATACAGCCGGAATCAATCGCCATCCTGCGAAATGTCGGCCGTGTATACCTCGCCCAGGGCGACGCCGAATCCGCCGAGCAGGCCTTCGCACAAGCGTCCGCGCTACGGCCGGACGATCCGTCCCTATTCAACGATTTGGGCGAGGCCCGGCGGCGCAAGAAAGAATTCGACGGCGCGGCCCGGGCCTTCGAGAACGCATTGCGGCTTCGACCCGATTACCCCGCCGCGCACTACAATCTCGCTCTCGCTCTCGCCGAGCGGGGCCAGTCTGCGTCTGCTGTCGAACACTTCGAGACGTACCTCGCCACGTCTCCTGACGCTTCCGACGCTGCGCAAGTGCGCGACTGGATTGCTCGCCTCCGCAACTCGCCCTGAGGCTATCGGGTAGATACTCCGCGCGATAGAGAACTACCTTCGGAGGCTTTCTCCCAGCCTTCGCATGGCCTCGTCCATGGTCACGCTTGGCTTATAACCTAGGTCGCGCCGCGCGGCCGAAATGTCGTACCAATGCGCCGTGGCGAGTTGCCGCGTTACGAAACGCGTCATCAACGGCTCGCCGGACAACCGAAACGCGGCGTAAGCCGCCTCAAGCACCGCGCCGAGCGCGTAGGCAGCCGCGGGCGACACGCTTCGAGTCACCGGCGGCAGCCCCGCAGCCGCAAGGATCCCGTTGATGATGCGCGCCATCGGCCACGGTTCGCCGTTGGAAATGTAGTACGCCTTCCCCGCGCACGCCGCGCCAGACGAGAGCCGATCCGCCGCGAGCAGATGCGCCATGGCCGCGTTGTCGATATACGTCGCGTCGACGAGTTTCGATCCGTCCCCCACGAGCCGCAACCGTCCCTTTCGCGCGCGCTCGATGACGCGTGGAACGAGCTGCGTATCGTCCGGCCCCCAAATCAAATGCGGCCGCAGCGCCACTGTGGCCAACGATTCGCAGTTTGCCGCCAGCACGAGCCGCTCAGCGGCCGCCTTCGTGCGCGGATAATGCGCCAGAAAACGTTCGGAATACGGGTCGGATTCGTCCGTGCCCTCTTGATCGTGTCCGGCAAACGTGATGCTCGGTGAACTCGTGTAGACGAGCCGCGTTACGCCCTCCGCAAAACAGGCGTCAATCACATTCCGCGTGCCGCGAACGTTGGTTTCGTAAAACGCGCGATATGTTCCCCAGACGCCCGGCAGCGCCGCAGTGTGAAATACCACGTCCATCCCCGCAACCGCCCTGCGCACGAGTTCATACTCGGTCAAATCGCCCCGCAGCGTTTCGACGCCCAGTTCGCGCAACGACGGATAATCGCCGCGCGAAAAGCTGCGTACCATATCGCCGCGCGCCAAGAGCAGTCGAACAATCGCCCCGCCGAGAAACCCGCCGCCGCCGGTGACGAGGGCCTTCATCGCAGTTCTTTCGCGGCCCAAACGGCCAACTGTTCGCGGAATATCTTTGCGTTGTGCCGCACATCCACCGGAAACCCGTCATGAAGCAGAAATGTTTCAATGCGTTTCGTGTGATCGTGGCTGCGAGCGATTGCCCCTAGCTCGTCTCGAATCGCGGTCCATTCGCTTCGGTCTACCTCGGGCCGCAATTCGACGCACAACACTGGAAGCATGGTCTCGGGCGTGTCTACGCCCACGAGCGCCGTCCGCCGGACTTTCGGGTGCGTGTCGAGCACGCGCTCGACGGGAATCGAATATAGCGTCTCGTGATCCAACTCGACCCGATGTCCCTTGCGTCCGCAGTACCAGAGGCGGCCCGTGGCATCCAGATAGCCGACGTCGCCCATGCGATGCCATACGGCGTCGCCGTCCGGAATCTTGGCATGGCGCGTTGCCTCGTCACGGTTGAAATAGGCCCGCGTGACCATCTGGCCTTGGACGCAAATCTCACCAATCGCGCCGGGCGGGAGACGCAGATCATTCGACCAGGTCCCGATCGCGTCGTCGGTAATATCGATCACCGCGAGTTCTACACTGCGGATGGGACGCCCGACGCAAATCCCCTTGCCGCTCTCCGTCTCCACGCGTGTTGAGAGAAGTTCCGCGCTGCCGATGGAGCACAACGGCAAGGCCTCGGTTGCGCCGTAGGACGGAAACACTTCGACGCCTTCGGGCAATAGTTTCGCGAACCGTTCGAGCGATTCGAGGTCCGCAGGCGCGCCGGCCGATATGACGCGGCGGACCGAATCGAGCCTGACCGTTGCCGTTTCGCCATATCGGCCAAGTACATCGATCAACGCGGGTGACGCGAATATGTTCGTTGTCTTGTAATCCTTGATCGCCGCCGCCAGGTTTCGCGGATCCGCGGTGATGGGCCGGCTCGCGTCCATGTTCGGCACAATCGAGGCCATGCCGAGTGCTGGGCCGAACAGCGCGAACAACGGAAACGTGGCGAGATCGCGTTCGCCCGGCTCGATGCGGTAATGCTCGCGCAACGCCCGCACCTGCGCCTCGAAAATTCCGTGCGTATACACCGCGCCTTTCGGCGTGCCCGTGCTGCCGCTCGTAAACAAGATCGCCGCCATTTCGTCCGCGCCGGTTTCAGCCATCACGGGCGACGCATCGAGAGATCGCACTTGTGCGAGCGTGGCGCCGCCCCAGAAGATGCGGCGTCCGACGGTGACCAGACGTTTCGCGGATCGCGCCCACCCTAGCAATACCCGAGCGGCGTGCGCCTTCGGAATGCCGATAAACGCGCCGGGAGCGGCCTCGTCGAGGCAGGTCTTCAAATGGCGCACGCCCATACCCGGATCGACCATCACGGGGACTGCCCCAGCTTTGAATAGAGCGAACGTCAACACGAAGAATTCGACCGAAGGCGTGACCATAAGGACGGTGCGCGCGCCACGCCCTATCCCATACTGCTGCAAGCCCCGCGCCACACGATTGCTTTCGTCATCGAGTTCCCGCGCGGTGAGTTCCGTGTATGGATACGTGCCATCGTCACGCCGCGCGCCTTGTATCGCAACGGCGAGCGCATTCGGCTGACGATCCGCGATCTCGGGTAGGTAGGCGGCAATATTCATGGCGGGAGTTGTGCGGAACAGCGGATGGTATCGCGTCACCGCACGAAATTGCACGGCACAGCCGGCGGGCCGAGCATGCATAATGTCCGTTAGCTACTGACGACGTTTTGGGTGCATCCATGTCCTCGAACTTAACCTCACTTCCACCCTTCGACCCCAACCCCACGACCTTGACCGGCCGCTACGTCGAGCTTCGCCCGCTCGAGCGGGATCACGCCGCCGGGCTTTTCGAGGCCGGACGCGATCCCACCATCTGGCGCTATTTGCCGCTGGCTCAACCCAAGACCGTGTCCGAGATGGAAGCGTTTATTGACTACGCCCACGAGCGCCAACGCGGCGGCTTCGAGGTCCCGTTCGTTACCATCGAGCGCGTATCGGGGCGCGTCGCGGGAACGACCCGGTATCTCGATATTCAACGCCGTCATCGCGGACTCGAGATCGGGTGGACGTGGATTTCAAGCGAGTTTCAGCGGACTGCCGTGAACACCGAGGCGAAGCTACTGCAGATGCGCCACGCCTTCGAGGACCTCGGCGCGATTCGCGTCTGCCTCAAGACGGACCTTCGCAACGAACGCTCGCAACGCGCCATCGAGCGGCTCGGCGCGCAGAAGGAGGGAGTCTTCCGAAACCACTACATCATGCCCGACGGGTACGTCCGCGACTCGGTGTGGTTCAGCATCGTCGACCGCGAATGGCCGGACGTCCGCGCCCGGCTCGATGAGATGCTTGAGCGACACGGATAGTCGTTTATCTAGTGGCATCTTTGTTATCACTACCAAGCGTTCCAGGCCGGTTTGCTTGGAGAACTGAGTGACATTGACGTGTGCGCAGTAAAAGCTGTATTGAGTACAATATGCCGCGCGGCTAGTTGCGAAACCAAGTAAAAGCTCAAAGTAGGGACGCTGATGAATACCCCAGAAACAGCCTTAGAAACGCTGGACATTCTGTGGCAGAACCACCTACGGTCAGGCGTTTCGGAAAACCTGTCGTCCACTGATCTGGAAGCTGCTGCAAAGAGCCCATCCCTTAGACGCGAATTCAGACTTAGAACCTGGGTAGGGAGGTTTGGATACTATCTCCAAGCATGGGCAATCTGGGAGCATTACTCGCGAATCTTGATCGGCAGCTTACCGGGCAAAGAAAAGCAACAGCGTGGAGAATCGTTTCTGCAATACGTCAATAGATCCCTTCTCGCTAACAACCTGCAATTCTCGGGGCACGCATGGCTTTTGAGTGCAAACAGCTTGCGCGATCTTCTTGCTCATCACGGAGGCCACGTCAACGCTGGCAACAGATCAATAAAACTGCTTCAATCGTCCAACAGCGCATTTCCTGGTATCGCTACATGGCAGGACGGTTACGTGGATGTTGCGCATAACCATTTGGTGGAATTGTACACACGTATCGAAGACTTCATCGAGGACACGGCTAAGTGTTTCACTCCGTAACGCTGGGTCGAAAAATCGCACCCAGAATACTTGCCAACTTGATGGCAGTCCATCATATGCTTCGATTTTCGCGACGTTCTTGTGTCTTCTTGGCCGTCCCACTGTGCGTTTCGGCAACAGCGCAAATCGTTCCTACGCCCGCAATGTTCCTCAACACCAACGGGAGCACGGATACGGGTATGGACTTTGGTCCTCAAGTGGTTGCCGACGGTCGCGGTACATGGCTTTGCGTTTGGAATTCAAATGTATGGGAGTATAGAGGGAGGGGCGTGTGGGCCTTCTCAGATATTGACATTTCCTGCTCTCGATCGGTGAATAACGGCGCGACCTGGACAGATCCTGCCCATGTAAATTCGGACTTTGCCACTGATTCTTTCCATGACGGCGGCGCTGCCGCTGCGACAGACGGTTTCGGGAATTGGTTGGTAGGTTGGTCACGATCGGACGAGAACCGCCTACGAACAAGAATAGCGCTATCGCGGTCAACCGACAACGGTCTAACGTGGTCAATTCCAGAATTCATTAGCAATTCGGGACATTCTCCCCAGATCGCGACGGATCGGGCAGGCACATGGATTTTGGTTTGGAGCGCGGAAGACCTGACGATTGGATCTCCCGCAAATGACACCGAGATATTTGTATCGAAATCGGAGAACATGGGAGCTTCTTGGACTCCTCCATCGCTGCTGAACACGGATGGAAACGTGGATTCAAGCTACGACTACGATCCTCACATTGCGACCGATGGAAACGGGTATTGGGTAACCACTTGGTTTTCAGGTGGAAGCGATGATGAACCTACAGGCTCGGATCCCGATATTTTTGCCGCGACATCTGCCGACAATGGCGAGAGTTGGTCTGAACCAACCCTCGTGAATTCGGAGGGAATTACCGACTCGGAATGGAACTACATCGGCAGTATCGCGACGGACGCACGAGGGAATTGGCTCGTAGCATGGACCACAGACGGTTCCTCTGAATCCCGATTCGGGAATGATTGGGACGTTTTCAAGGCCAAGTCGATTGATAACGGTATCACGTGGTCGCCCGCGGCCCCCATCAATTCGAATGCTACAGACGACTCGTCGTTCGAGAGTGATCCGAAGATTGACACAGACCTAACTGGAAATTGGGTGGCTGTTTGGTATTCGCTCGAACTTTCGGACGAAAACGTCGGGGATTACGACGTCTATTTCGCGCATTCTGTTGACGATGGTGCGACGTGGACGGCCCCTTCGCCGCTGTATACAGACGGCGCTACCGATGCACTGAACGATATCGGGGCTCGGCTTACCACCGATGGGCTAGGCCATTGGGTCGTGGTCTGGGACACCTCAGATCCTTTGGAGCCGGAAGGCGATGTAGCTGTTACGACATTTACGATTGAGGTTGGTGAGGGAGAAGGGGAAGGCGAAGGCGAAGGTGAGGGTGAGGGTGAGGGAGAAGGCGAGGGCGAGGGCGAGGGTGAAGGAGAAGGGGAAGGAGAGGGCGAAGGTGAAGGGGAGGGTGAAGGAGAGGGTGAAACGTTGGACGAGATCGCGGATTCACTTCGCGCGGATTTCGCCGCGGCGGACACCAATAGCGATGGTCAATTGACGATCGCAGAGGCGGTCGCCGCGCAGCCGGGCCTCACGGCCCTTGGCTTCGTGGATCTGGACGCTGATGGCGATGATTTCGTGACGGACGCGGAGCTCGCGGCGTTTCTCGACATGGACGGCCCGCAGTGCTTCGGCGCCTCGGGTTCGCGGGAAGGCCGTCCAATGCGGGGTGCGGCTGATCTCGCGCTGCTGCTCGCGGCCTTGCTGCCCCTTCTTCGGCGGGGGGCGGTCGTCGGTGCCCGCGTGCCACGATGAGGAAGCTCAGTAGACATCAAATTCGCGGGCGCGCGGCGTGGAAGCCGCGGCCCTGAATTCGCCGGAGTCCATCGAATATCGATCCGTCAATCTTCGTTTTGACTTGTTCCTCAGTCTTCGAGACGTGCACCGCGTTTGGAGTTTCCGTTGGATGGAGAGAATCCCCCCTCGAATTGATCGCCCGAAACCTCTCGCTGTAGTATTGAATCGCGCTCGAATTCCCATTGAGATATCGCGGCTGACCGAAGCCATGCATTTGGATCCGATCCGCCGGTTTCGATAGAGGGAAATTGTCGAGGCGTGGAGGGTTGTACCATGCTTGCCCCTACGTGCCACGGACTACGGCGATCGCACGCGCGTTACCTGCGCGGCCAATGCTTGGTCCCCTTCCTCTTCGCGTTGGTCTTTAGCGTCGGCCTGATGAACGCTCCGACCTGGGCGCAGGATGCAGGCGAAACCGGATCATCTCCGAACAAAGCGACCGTAGTATTTCCGGATCCAAACCTCGAAGCCGCCGTGCGAGCGGCCATCAGCAAGCCGGAGGGAGACATTCAAGACGAGGACCTTGCTGCGTTCGATACGCTCAACGCGGGAGGCCGAGGGATAGTCGATCTGAGCGGGCTTGAACGGTGGACCAGTCTCGTCGATCTATCGTTGGGCGCGGAGTATTCGAACGATGCGGGGATGGCTGAGTTCAACGCGATTGAAGACCTCACGGCGTTGACGAATCTGACGAACCTTACGCGGCTGGATCTCGATTCGAATCACATTACGGATGTAGGTCCGATCTCGTCGCTGCCTCTGCTCACAGATTTGGATTTGGGTTACAACGCGATCGAAGACGTGGATCCGTTGGCGGGATTGAGCAAGACTTTGCAACGGCTCAATCTTGGTAACAACCAAATCACCGACATCTCTCCGCTTTCCGTGCTCGCTGCGCTCGAGGGGCTCGATCTGAGCGCGAATCCGTTCAGCGATATCAGCGCCCTCACCACGTTCGCCGCCGTCGAGATGCTCTCGTATTTGGGACTGAATGGAAATCACATCTCGGACATCGGCCCACTGGCAAGTCTGGTAAGCCTTACGGAATTGTCCCTTGGCGGGGATTACATCGACAACGTATACGTGACGAACGAAATCGAAGACATTTCGCCGCTGGCAAGCTTGGTGAACCTCGAATCGATTCGAATGAGCAGCAACCAAATTGAGGACATCAGCCCGCTCGGCGGATTGGGCCAGCTCCTACTCGTTGTCGTGGATGAAAACCAGATCGTCAGTCTAGCGCCATTGGCGGATCACACAAATTTGACGGACTTATTCGTCCAATACAACCCGATCGAGGACTTCGGCGCGCTGTCGACGTTGACCTCGCTCGACTCGCTCGACCTGGATTTCACCGGGTTTCAGGACATCGCCGCGTTGCAGGGGCTGACGGCGCTCGAATACCTCGCCCTCGGCGGGAACGAGATCGGCGATATCAGTGGGATTCAAGAATTGACAAACCTGACCTACCTAAGCCTGAGCATCAATCGAATTTCCGACATCAGTGTTCTGGCGACGCTCGACCAGCTTACACAACTCTATCTATCCAGCAATCGAATCGTGAACATTGCGCCATTGGCGGCCCTTGCTGGTTTGTCGAACGTACGGCTCGACGATAACGGTATCACGGACATCACGCCGCTCCTGCTGAGCGACGGGATCGGCGAGGGCGACTACCTCGATCTGAGTTACAACCCGCTCTCGCAGGAGGCCGTGTGCGTGGACGTGGAGGCGCTTCGGGACCGCGGCGTCACGGTCGCGCTCAACCTGCCGTGCGGCACGCGGCTGACCGGCAGCGTATACGACTCCGTGACGGACGAGCCCATCGGCGTTGCGATCGCCGTCGTCTCCTCGGATGACTTTGAATTCCGACTGGCGACGAACACGCAGGGCGTGTTCGCGCTCGACGACATTCCTCCGGGTGGATATCGCATCGACGTGTTCGCGACGGGCTACCGCGATCATCTCGGCGATTTCATAACCGTGCTCGAGGGCGTGGACACAAATTACAGCGCGGCGATGGAGGCGCTGACGATTACGACGGGAATTGTCGGCACGGTCCGGGAGAGTTCCGACGATCAGTTGCCCTTGTCCGGCGTGCAGGTCGCCGCATCCGAAGGCGGCTCGTTGGTCGCCACAACGTTCACCGGTGCCACGGGCGATTTTGCGTTGTCGTTCGACTCCAAACAGGCGACCGCAATCACGTTGGCGTTCACCGCTGAGGGGTATAACGACGCGTCACGCAATGTCGACGTAAACCCCGGCGCCGTGACGAGGTCCGACGTCACGTTGGAAGCGAAGTTTACGTTGCCGAGTTCCCTAGCGGGAGCGGTAACTGACCGCGCCAGCGGCGACGGTATCGTCGGGGCGCAAGTGGTCGCGGGGGGAGTGGGTATAGGTTCGGTCGGGCCTGTGGCCGAAACGGATGAAAGCGGGGCGTTTTTCTTCGGCATATTGCCGGCAGGCGAGTTCGCCGTGCGCGTCTCCGCGCAGGGATATGCGAGTACGACGCAGAATGTCCGGCTCTACGAAGGCGAGGCCGGGAGTCTGGAATTTGAACTCGACGCGGCCGACGGCGCAACCACGTACGTGCTCACCATCCTCGTCGAAGGTGGCGGCACGGTCGATCCCGCGCCGGGCGAATACACCTATTCCGAGGACCGCGTCGTAAACATCAGCGCCGATCCATTTGACGGTTGGCAGTTCGACCACTGGGAAGGCGACATTGGGAGCACAAACGCGTCGGAATCGGTTTCCATGATCCGCAACTTGGCGGTGCGAGCGGTATTCGTGGAAAGCGTCGGTGAGGGCGAGGGTGAAGGAGAAGGGGAAGGGGAAGGCGAGGGAGAAGGGGAAGGCGAGGGCGAAACGCTGGACGAGATTGCGGACTCGCTTCGCGCGGATTTCGCTGCTGCGGACGCCGATAGCGATGGTCAACTCACATTTGCAGAGGCAGTTGCCGCGCAGCCGGACCTCACTGCCGATGGTTTCGCGGATCTGGACGCCGATGGCGATGACTTCGTGACGGACGCGGAGCTTGCCGCGTTTCTCGAGCCGGGCGGCACGCAGTGTTTCGGCGCGTCGGGATCGCGAGAGGGCCGTCCGATGAGTGGCGCAGCGGATATCGTGCTGCTGCTCGCGGCCATGTCGCCGTTTTTTGGACGGCGGCGTTTAGCCGGAATTTCGACCGGTCTTGGGAAAATGGCATGATGCCGGTGGGAATGTATGGACTGCTCCG
Organism: uncultured Nitrospirales bacterium; assembly: GCA_964467615.1. Lineage (GTDB taxonomy): Bacteria > Hydrogenedentota > Hydrogenedentia > Hydrogenedentales > CAYXRK01. The sequence goes on from CAYXRK010000012.1 coordinate 14,045, forward strand.
GTTGTCTATGTTTCCGTAGGATTATGACCATCAACGACGGAGAGGGCCATGCCTTCGTGGTTTAAGAAAGTGTTCAATTCGGAGGCCGTCGCGCCGGTGAAGGTGCAAAACGGTCCCGCAGCGGCGTCTCAATCGGCGACGACGGCAGTACCCGCCGCGCCGAAACCGCCAGCGCCGGCGAAGCGGCCCGCTCCGATGTCGGAATACGGCGAGCGGCGGGTAGTACACGCACCGATCCTCGCGCCGGAGGAAGAGCAGTCGAGTTGGTCGGACGAGATCCGGATCAAGGCGCGGGTCTCGAAGGACATGACCTCGTGCACGTTGATGGTGGATCGGCCCGTGCTCGATGGCCTCTCGGCGTGGCTGCCAGGAGCGAAGTGGGCGAAGGACGTGTCCGCGCTCGCGGTGAAGTTGTTCGCGGTCGATGGCGTCGGCACGGTGTTGTTGCACAACACGACGGTGACGATCACGTTGGCGTACGGCAACACGCGCCCATGGGACGATCTCGCTTCGGAGGCCGGCGCGGTGGTCCGCGAGCATTTGAAGTCGGGCGAGCCGGTGGTGTCGCAGGCGTTTTTGGACAGCGTGCCGCCGGAGGAAGACGTTCGGCACAGGATACAGTCGTGCATCGACCTCGAGGTCAATCCTGGAATTGCGGCGCACTCGGGTGTAATTACGCTCGAGCGGGTGGAGGGCAACACGATTTTCATCACGATGGGCGGCGGCTGTCAAGGGTGCGCGGCATCGACGGTCACGTTGCGCCAGGGTATACACACGTCGTTCCGCCAGACTGTCCCGCAGATCGGCGCGATTTACGACGAAACGGACCACACCGCGGGCCGCAATCCATACTACAGCGAACTGCCCGTGGGAATGGCGTGAGGGGCGCACGATGCCGCGACTGGATACGTTCACCTTGGAAATTCGCACAGGGGAGACCCGCGGGCCCGAGCGACCCAAGTTCAAGATCAATAGTTTTCCGCTGGACTTCGAATCGTTGGACGGCGGGACGGGGCCCGGTGAGATTTTGACGGCCTCCGGCAGTCCGCAGAGCTTTCCTCATTCGTTGATGTTGTGCGGACCGGAGGACGGCGCGTGGGACATCGAGGGCGTCACGGCGACGTATCAGTGCGCCAACGACGAACCGTATACAATTCGTATGGGCGCGATAACGCTCGACGATAAATCCGATCTGAACATTTGGCACGAGCGGCCCGCGCCGACGTTCGACGTCTGAACACTGGAGCACATGCGGTGGCGACGGCGGAGTTAGCGAAAAACAAATGCGTGCCGTGCAGGGGCGGGGTACCACCGCTCAAGGGCGACGCATTGAATACCCTCTTGGCCGAATTAAACTCGGATTGGCGTTGTATTGATGAACATCACCTGGAAAAGCTCTACAAGGTCGACAAATACGCGCCGGCGGTGGCATTCGCAAACCGTGTCGCCGCCATTGCCGAGGAACAGGACCATCATCCCGACATTATGTTTACGTGGGGCAAAGTAAAAGTGACTATTTGGACGCACAAGATCGACGGCCTCACCGAAAGCGATTTCTACTTCGCGGCCAAATGCGAAGAAGCCTTCAAGACAAAGACTAACGAGTAACAACTAATTATGCCTTGCAGTGACGTAACTGAAATAATCGAAGTCGTGCTGGACTCGGACGACCGCTTGCGCGAGTACCGCTTCGCCAAGCGCACCTGCGGCCAGGGCGTCGGCGCGGAATCGTTGCTGATCGATCAATTGCGCGGGCGCTCGCTGGCGGAGTTGCTGACCTTCACGGCGGACCAATTCCTTGCCGAGTTTTCCATCCCGGATGAGACTGAAGAATTCCTCAGCCTCAAGCATCTCTTCGCTATTCAGAGCGCGCTCGAGGTGTTGACCGGCAAAGAGCCCGGCCGGCGCGACGATCCGTTCGCGGCGGGCGAGATCGAATTCGGCGAAGGCGAGACGCGCATATCGGGCCGCATCATTGTCGATATCGTCACCGAACGCATCAAGGCATGCGGCGGCTGCGGGTCCTGCGGGACGTCGTCCCCGAAGGCCGAGCAGGGCAAGCTGGAAAACGCGGTCCGCCGCCACGAGCGCGGGACCGCGACGGCGATCGCGTAGACCGATGGTGTACGTGTTCTACGCGGTCGGCGCGGCATTGGCGCTGTATGGTTTCCATCGCCTCTTCCTCTGGATGGAGGAGCGCGGCTGGGTGTATTACTGGCACAAGCGCGGCATGGGCGCGGCGGCGGGCAATGCCTTCATTACGATGCAGGCCTTCGTCGAGCCGGAAGTCCAAGAGGCCTACGCCGCCCGCGAGCAAGCCGAGGAACGCGATTTCTCCGGCGACCCTCTCGATCGATATCTCAAAATGGACTCGTCCGAACCCCGCGAACTCGACCATTCATCCACGCACGAAAAATCAACCTAGTTTTTCGGATCCGCATCGTGAGTGCTCGCGGAATTTCATTGAACGTTGAACCTTGAACGTTGAACTGTGTACCGTGCTCTGAGTACCGCGAACCTTAATAGATGGCAACCGTCGAGCAGTCCCCAGTTTCCGCCGCGCCGCCCGCACCCGCGGGTTCAGCGCGTTTGCACGCGCATTTGGATCGGATCGGCATGTCGGCCTCGTTGCTGTGCGCCGTGCATTGCGCCGCGCTGCCGTTTGCGATCGCGTTGTTGCCGCTGGTTGGATTGCACTTTCTCGCGCATCCGGCATTCGAGGCGTCGATGATCGGCGTAAGCGTCGTCGTGGGCGGTCTATCGCTGCTGCCTTCCTACTTCCGCGTGCATCGGAAGTCGCAGGCGCTGCTCGTACTGGCAAGCGGGTTCGGCCTGATCGTCTTTGGCCATTTTGTCGTGGCGAATAAGTTCGAGCCGCTCGTCGTGCCGATGGGCGCGCTTGGCGTGGCCGCGGCGCATTTCCTGAACTACCGCATGACGCAACGGTGCATGCATTGCCACCAACACGTGTGCGACAACCCCGAGCACCAGCACCACCACACGCACTGACCGGCCGCTGGCGACTACGCCGCGAGTCCAGGGAGCAATTCCGCCAGGCCCGTCGCGATGAACTCGACCGCGAGCGCCGCGAGCAGAAGCCCCATCACGCGCACCACCACGTTGATTCCGGTCGTGCCCAAGAGACGGCGGATGGGGTTCGCAAGACGTAGCGCGATCCAGAGCGTCGTCGCGGCCGCCACGGCAATCCCGATCACCGCGGCGTAGTGGACTGGCCCTTCGCCCCGTTGGCCGTAGATGATCATCGTCGAGATCGCGCCAGGCCCGGCGAGCAACGGTATCGCCAGCGGCACCACCGCGACGTGCTCCTTGTCGACCGCCTCGCGCTGCTCTTCGGCGGTCTGTTTGGCGCGCCGCGGGTGCGCCTGCACCATCGCGACGGCCATCAGCAGGAAGATGATCCCGCCGCCCACGCGAAACGAGGCGACGCTGATCCCGAATAGGGTCAGCACGGGCTGTCCCGCGAATGCGCAAATCGAAAGCACCGCGGCCACGGTAATCGTCGCGGTCCGCGCGATGTGCCGCCGCTCGTCGTCCGTGTGGTGCGGCGTAATACTCAGAAATATCGGGACCACGCCGACGGGATCGAGGATCACCATCAACGTGGTGAAGAATTTCAGATAGTCCGCGAAGGTCATTTCACGGCGATCGGATTCACGGGGCTCCCCACCGCTCCGGGAATATTCAGCGGCGGAGCGGAAATGAAGAATTCATATCGGCCGTCCTCGGCGCAGTCGGCGGCAAGATCTTCCAGCCACCAAATTTCGCCAATGAACACGCCCATGTCGCGAAGGATGTTTCCGTGCAGGTTCCAGTCATGGCCGTCGGGATTCGGCGCTTGTTCGACCCCAATATTGTCCGCCGCGATCGCGGCGATCTTGTTCTCGTGAATCCACGGGATCACGCTCTTGGTGATTCCTGTCTGGCGCGCCATCCATGTCCGTTTCTGTTCCGCGCTGCCGTTGTAGAAGGCGGGGACCTCGCCCGTGCGAATGATGACGATGTCACCCTCTTCGACCTTCGTCTTCTGGGCCTTCAAGGCCCCCTCGATGTCGTCCCACGTGATGCCGTACCCTTTTTCGAGCACACCGCCCTTATACCGCACGATATCAACGAGGACGCCGCGTCCGACAAACGTGTCCTTCACGTTCTCGATGCCGAGCATGCTCGCGCCCTGGTTCGTCACCGCCGTCAGCGGCACGCCGTTGAAGAAGTACCCGCCGTAGTAGGCGTGCGGCAGGCCGTCCCACTGGCTCGAGCCTTGCAGCGGCATGATGATGTAGTCGTCCGTGAACGCGATGATGTCCGAATTCGGGTCCTTCGCCGCGAAGGCGTCCGTGCCCGTCGCGGACATGAAGTGATACGGCGGCCGCCGCGTCGGAAAGAGCGGCCCTGCTCCGTCGATGGGGACCGCAAGACTGAACGTTTTGCCCTTCTTGATCATCTTGGCCGCCTTGACGATGGCCTCGGGCCTGATGTAGTTCGTCGCGCCTTTCTCGTAGTCATCGCCCCATTTGCCCCAATTATTGAACTGCTCATGAGGCATCAGCGCGGGGTTCTCCGCGGCCGCTAACTCCGCAAACGCCAATCCGAATACTGCAACAACATTTCGCATGACCGGTCCTTTCCGTTGTTTCACGAGTGTGCAGGGTAATGCATCGCGCGCGCGTCATCAATTGGAGTCCAACCGCCACCGCACCGCCAGTAGCGCCTGCCTCGACGAGGCTGGCGCGGCCCTACGCCGAGCACCCAATCGTCGCCGTCAACTATATTTTTCTGAAGCGGAATGCTACTGTTAGTTTTGATTATTTTTCTCATAGACTTTGAGAGTCGGCCTCGGAACAACGAGGCGTCAAGATTCGATGTGTTTGGTCGAAATTAGGCCCTACCGCATGTTATTTGCCTTGTCCAAAGCTGTCGTCTTCGGTGCGTGGTATACGGTGGCTGGTGTGTCTCCTGATGAAGAGGCGAAGTCGTGGCTAACGCAATCGGTAGCGAGCGAATCGAAATTAGAGTCAGGAAGTATCCTCCTCCGGGTAGAGGTGCGTGAGCCAATTTCGCCTCGCCTCGTCGAGTCGACCGCCGGGGAAATAGCGCCAATCCAGTTCGTTGAGTATTCGTGGCGAGGAAACGACGAGTGGCGAGTTTTGCTTCGTGATGAGAAACGCAAGGTTCGGAGGGAAATCGTATACGATGGGCAGCATGTCGAAACGGGAACCACACTATGGGACAAAAGGTTTCATGATGAGTACTCGGCGACTGAAGAAGGGAAAAAGTTTAGAGAATCTCTTTGGCCTTTCGACTTCGCCTCTTGCCTCTTTTTGTTTCCTATTTCCATTGGAAGAACGTTCACCGCGGAGCAATGGATGTTCTTTTATCGACTACGAATCGTAAGCGACGCGGAAACTAAGGTTACGTTGCATGCGTCGACCGGAGACCCATTGTCTCTATTGCCGCCGGACAGTCAGCGAGCCGAATCAAGCCGATCTGACGACCAACAGAACGTGTGGGCCTCTGGCATCCAATTTGATTTCCGTAAGGATTTAGGTGCGAGGGTGAGCCGTTGGTACCCCGTCGAGGGCAGATGGTCGCAAAAAGGAGAGCTCGTCTGGCAGGATTTTGCAACTGTTGGGGAGGGCCTAGTTATTCCCACTTCCTGCAACCTAAATGAAGTATCGAGTGCGGGTAGTGCCTCCTGCTCGGTGTGTATTGAACTTGTTGACTATAAATTCGATAGCATGTTGTCGGACGAGAGTTTCGAAATTGACTACAGTAAAAAGTTCACACGTGTGCATTTTCGAGGCCGTTATGAAGACTCGTGGATACGTCGAATTTTCAGGAAGATCGGGCTATGAGTCAGAGAGCCGTCAGGGAACGATCGGAATCTGTTGGCGATGCGACATTTCGGCAAGATAGCACTGCCGATCTCATCGCTGCCGCTCGTGGCGGCGATGGCCGTGGGGATTGCGAGTAGTCTCCGTAAGATGTGCCAAAGCGTGGGCCCGGGCGGGCCTGCGCCGGTTTCGGCGAAACCGGCGCGACTTCGATCTCGCGGAAGCTTGGCGGCGGGTGTTAGTCTTTCGAGTTCAACGGCCCCTACCTAGCCGCATGGGCAGGATGCCCATGCCACGGACCAAGGAGACGACGTGTGAGCGGGATGTCGCCAGGACATTCGATTTATTTTTCTGAGGAACACGAGATGATTCGGCGGCAACTCCGCCGGTTCATCAAGGAAGAAGTCGCGCCGTACGCCGAACAGTGGGAACTCGAGGGCCAAGTGCCGCGCGAAACGCTGCGCAAACTCGGCGAAATGGGCATGCTCGGCATGCGCGTTCCCGAGGCCGACGGCGGGGCCGGCATGGACGCGCTTTCATCGGTCGTGCTCGCCGAGGAACTGGGCCGTTGCACGTTCGGGGGCTTCGCCGTCACGGTCCTCGTGCATACGGACATGGCCACGCCGCACCTGGTTCGCTACGGCAATCCGGCGCAGAAGGCGAAATACCTGCCGGGAATACTGCGCGGCGAAACGATTACCGCGATCTGCGTCAGCGAACCCAACGCAGGATCGGACGTCGCGGGCATTCAAACGCGCGCCGAGCGCGACGGCGATCACTACGTCCTCAACGGCGCGAAAATGTTCATCACCAACGGCGTGTACGGCGACCTGTTTTTCGTTGCCGCGAAGACGGATCCAAAACTAAAGAGCAAGGGCATTTCGATGTTCATCGTCGACAAGAACACGCCCGGCTTCAAGGCGAGCCGCAAGCTGGACAAACACGGCTGGCGCTGTTCGGACACCGCGGAACTCGTGTTCGAGAACGCGCGCGTGCCGGCCGAAAACCTGCTCGGCGAGGAGAACAAGGGCTTCTACGCGATCATGCGCAACTTCCAAAACGAGCGCATGGTCCTCGGCGCGATGACGGTCGGCGAGGCCTCCGCCGCGCTCGACATTACGCTCGAACACGTCCGCACGCGGCAGGCGTTCGGCGCGCCGCTCTGGAACAAACAGGCCATCCGGCAACGGCTTTCGTGGCTTGCTTCGCAGGTAGAAGCGGGCCGCCAACTGCTGTATCACTCCGCCTGGCTCGACGCTCGGGGCGAAGACTGCGTGCGCGAGGTCAGCATGGTAAAGGCGTTTTGCGCGGAGACGTTGCAGCGCGTCGTCTACGACTGCGTCCAATTCCACGGCGGCATGGGCTACATGCGCGAGAGCGCAATCGAACGCATGTCGCGAGACGCGCGGGTCCAGCCCATCGGCGGCGGCGCGACCGAGGTCATGCTCGAAGAAGTTGGCAAACGGCTGTAATCAAGTCTGCGCACTCGGTGTCGAACTGCGACCAACCGGCTTCGTCGAACGAAGTGATGTAGCCCATGTTGCCTAGAATCACCACGTCCACAAACTGCGCCACGGCCTTCGGGTTGTCCTCGCGGATGAAATCCATCGGCACGTTTTCCGTCTCGTTGAAGACCACGCCCAGAACAGTGAGTCCTACGTCGCCTATTGCTTCGACCGAAAGCAGTGTATGGTTGATGGTCCCCAGGCCGCGCCGCGCGACCACAAGCACGGGCAAGTCGAGCGTGAGCATCAAATCGAGCATCGTCTCGTGGCCATTGACCGGCGCGAGAACACCGCCCGCGCCTTCGACAAGCACCACCGCGTGGCGCGAGGACAGTTTCTCGAAGCACTTACGAATGACATTTATCTGCGCATAACGTCCCGCCATCCGGCCCGCGAGATGCGGCGAGCACGCCGGTTCATAGAGATACGGCGCCATCCATTCGAGCTCTTTGGGCGCGGGCGTGAACTCCGCCGCAGAGTGGTGGACGCGCAGGTCCGGCGCGGCGAACCGCCCGTCGATCAGTTCCGCGCCGGTCTGGACCGGTTTCATCGACACGGCATCGATGCCGCGCCGCCGAAGCGCGCGCAGCAAACCGGCGGTCACGACGGTCTTGCCCGCGTCGGTGTCCGTGCCGGTGATGAAGAGTCCGTTCGCCATGAGAGGGCAGAGCGTAACGGTTCCCTGTCGATGCCGCAACCCCAAACCGTCCGCCATTTTGCTAGGATCGATTACGAGTAGTTGCGCGGATCAGACGATGCCCAAAGTGAAACGACTGTTATACATTGCGGACCCGATGTGTTCGTGGTGCTATGGTTTTGCGCCGGTGATGGCGTCGTTGCGGCGGGCGTTCGGCCAACGGCTCGTCGTTGAATCGATTGCTGGCGGATTGCGGCCGGGGACGACGCAACCGATGACGCCGGAATTGCGCGAGATGGTGGTCCATCACTGGCGTGAAGTGAACGCGCAAACCGGGCGGCAATTTCGGTATGAGGGCGCGCTGCCGGAAGGATTCATCTACGACACCGAGCCGTCGTGCAGGGCGCTCGTGACGGTGCGGGCATTGAAACCCGAGGCGGCGTTTGATTTCCTGCACGCATTGCACGAGGCGTTTTACGCGCTGGGCCGCGACATCACGCGGATTGACGAGCTTGCGTCCATCGCGCGCGAGCAGGGCGTGACGAAGGCGGACTTCATGGCCCATTTCGGATCAAGCGCGATGCGGGACGCGACCGAGGCGGACTTTGCAAGCGCGCGGGCGCTCGGGGTCGATGCGTTTCCGGCGGTAGTGCTGCAACAAGGCGAGCAACATAGTCTACTGACGCTCGGGTACCAACCCTTCAATCGACTCCAGCCACAGATTCGGCGCTGGCTCGAAGCGGGCTAGGCGCGGGCCGATACTCGACTATTTCCAGGCCGCCGCTTCGTAACGCAATATCGCGCCGTCGCTCGCCATCACGGTAAGCGTGCGCGACGATTCGTCGTACGCGAGCGCTTCGAGCTCGCCGTCGTGGTCATCGAGCGTGAGAATCCGCCTGCCTGCTGCAAGGTCGAATACTCGCGCGGCGCCGTCGCGGCAGGTGGAAAACAGCCGCAGGCCGTCGGGTGAAAATAGCACGCCGGTCACGGCGTTCGGGTGGGTGAACGTGAGTATGGGCTGCTCGGTCTGGAGGTCCCACACGATGAGTTCGTGATCGGCGCCGCCGGAAGCGAGGTATCGACCGCCGGGGCTAAACGCAAGCGCCTCGATCCAGAGGAAGTGGCCGCGCAACACTTGTTGGCTCGAAGGCGGTCCCTCGTGCCAAAGCCGTATCGTTTCGTCCCAAGATCCGCTCGCAAGCGATCGCATCGACGGATGCACGGCGAGCGACCAAACCATGTCGCTATGGGCTTTCAATTCGTAGAGGTACGCATTCGTCTTTATATCAAAAACGGTGATGCCGCGGTCCATGCTGGCGACCGCCAGTTGTTGGCCTCCCCGTTCGAAGACGAGATCGCGTGGTGCTTGGCTCCGTTTGGCGTACCGATGTATTTCCGCTCCGGACGCGAGGTCCCACACCACGGCGAAATTGTCCTCGCCGCCAGTGGCGAACAGCCTATTGTCGGGACTAAAGGCGACAGTCGTCACGTTGCCCTCGTGGCCCGCGAAGTCGCGGAGAAGTTCCCCGGTCAGAGTGTCCCACGCATGCGCTGTCCCATCCCACGCGCCGGCCGCGAGCGAGCCATCTTGGCTAAGGGCGAGCGTGCGGAATTTCTCGTCTCTGGCATCGACGAGCACCAGTTCCGGCGCGTCCGTGCGTGTCTCCGCGCCGCTGCGTAACCAACGCTCTGTGCTCCACGATTTGATCGTGCCGTCAAGGCTGCCGCTCAGGAAGAATTCGCCACGCGGATCGAAAACGATCTCGGTAACTTCGTCGCCGTGGCCGAGAAGTGTCGCTTTTCGCGCGCCCGTAGAGGCGTCCCACGCGCTAATAACGCCTTGGCGGCCACCCGTTAGGAAAGTTTCGTCGCTCCTATCAAACGCTGAAGTAAGCACGTCGTCGCCGAAGTCCGCGATCGAGAACAGTTCGGCCCCGTCGAGCGCGTTGTACATGTGAATGGACCCCTCGAGGGTTGTGACCAAAAAGCGGTCGCCCCGATGGGAGAACTTCACGCCGGTCATGTGTTCGTTGGGAAATTCGAGCCGCAATAGCGGACGATCGCTTTCCAAGCCCCACACTCGAACGCTCCCGTAAAAATTGCCCGCGACGACCCGCGACCCGTCCGGGGCCCACGCAGCGGTCCAGATTGGTCCTCGGCGGACGTGAAATTCTTGAACAGGCATGCCGGTCGATGCATCCCAAACTCGAACGGAATCGTCGTCGCCCGTGCTCAAAATGCGTGAACCATCGGGGCTGAAGCGCGCGGTGTAGACCTGTTCCGTATGCCCCACGAACTTCGACATGACTTCCGCGCTGGCGACATCCCACACGAACGCGATGCCGTCTTGTCCGGCTGACACGAGCATCGAACCGTCGGGACTGAATGACGCTGAGTTCACGGAGTCGCTATGGCGATCAAATGACCGGACCAATTCACCGGTCCTCGCGTCGAGGAGTTTGATGCGGCGATCGCGAGACGCCACGACAATAGTCTGGCCGTCGGGGCTGTACGCGACCGAGCTGATGCGATCGGGGCGTAAATCGAAGGTGCGCGCGTCTTGGCTTGCGAGTGCGCCGAGATAACCCCATTCCCAGCCCCGCCGCGCGGGATCGGAGGTGGCAAGGTAGGCGCGGGCGTCGTCGTAGTTGACCTCGTCCATCGCGCGCGCCGCTTCGGTGAGCAAAGCCCAATACTCCAATTCCGCGACCGCGGCATTTGGGGGCAACGAGGCCGAGAGAGCCGCGTCAAGACCGAGCAAATCTTGGTTTGCAACGATCGTACTTCCCCTCGGCGCGTGAGACTTCTTGTACGCGATGTATGCCGCCGTTGCCGCGGTAACGCTTACTGCCAAAACGCCTACGGCCGCGGCCGCGCGCATCACCGCGCGATTGGAGAAGCGCAGGCGAAGCCTTCGCCGCGACGTGCCGGCGGCACCGAGGAGCGGGCGCAATGCCGCAACGAGCTCGGCCGCGTTGGTGATCGGATCGTCAGGCGACGAGAATCGGGCGAGAACGCGGGCGAAAGTCTCTGCCGCCTTACCTGAAAACGCAATCGAACCGCTCGCTTGCATCAGCAACGCGCGGAGCGAAACCAAATCCGCGCGGCAATTGGAATCGTCTTCCACTCGCCGTTCGGGACCAGACACCGTGGCATTGCGCCAGCCGACGACCTGGACGCCGCCGAAATCGTTCACCAGGACGGCGTCGGGCCCGAGGTCCCCATGCCCTACGCCGCGGGCGTGCGCGTAGGCTATGACCTCCGCCGCGCCGATAAGCGCCCGAAGGATTTTTCCCCCGTTTCCCGAGGCCTGTGCGTCGGCCAACAACCCTTCTAGCGATACCCCGCGCGCGGGCGACCTCGCGAGAAAACGTCGTCCGTCCTCCAGGGTGCCCACGTCCAGGATCGCCGGAGTTCGCGGATCCTCCAGCCGGGCCAGAGCGCAAGTCTCGCGAAGAATCCAATCAGAGCCCGGCCCCTCGCCCGCCGCGCGCGCGACGTCGAGCTCAACGTCCCGGCCCAACACCGTATCGCGCGCAATATACGACTCGAGCGCGTCGGACGTATCGACGCGCACCCGATTCGTGTACCTCTCGCCTGACGCGCCGGACCGAGCGTCAGCTTCGGGATCGGCCCCCATCAGCGTTGTTTCCGTTTCGCTGATTCGATCGCGTCCCAAAGACCCTGGCCCGATTTCCCCCGGAACTCCTCCGCGTTCCAATGAAACGATGACCATTGCGTAATCGTCCCGTTATCTTCCGCCGCGACTAGTGAAGAATCCCCGGGATTGAAGGCTATCTGTGCGAAGCGCGCGCCGGGCTTGCGCAGCGTCAACAGTTGCCTTGCGGAAGCCATGTCCCAGACGACAATCGCCCCGTCGAGCCCGGCGCTGAACAGCCGCGCGCCGTCCGGCGAGACGCACAAGTCAGTGACGTGCGCCCAGTGGCCCGTGAGCACTCTGTGAAACTCGGGGTCGAGAAGGTCGTCGATCACGATTTTATGGTCCCGCCCGCCCGAAAGTAGAAACCGGCCGCCTGGCGTGAACTCGAGCGCGTCAATGCCGAGCGCGTGATGCGCGATCATCGTGACGGGCTCGGGTTGGTCGAGGATCCACAGCCACGCTTCCTTGTCATTCGATCCAGTCGCCACAGCGCCATTGGTGGGTGAGAACGTCACGGAGAGCATCCGGGCCGAGTGACCCCGTAACACGTTGAGCCGTTTCCCGGTCTCGATGTTCCACACGAAGCCCTGCGCGTCGTGGCCCGCCGAGGCGAGATACCTGCCGTCCGGCGAGAAGGCGAGAGCGCTGGGCGCACCGTCGTGGCCCTCGAACGCGGCCAGCCGGTCGCCGGTCGCGGCATTCCAAACGTACACGAAGTGATCTTCTCCGCCGGAAGCAATGCGCGATCGCCGCGCGTCGAATGCCAACGCGGTTACGGCCCGTTCATGGGCATCGAATTCGGTGACGGGGGCCGTATCAACCGCGTTGTACACGCCAATTTTGCCTTCGCGCGTTCCGATAGCCGCCATGTGGCCCTCCGCGCTGAGCGCGACCGAGGACGGCCTGCCGGGGATCTCGGGCAGAATGGTCCAAATCAACGGATCGCCGGGTTGCGGTTCCGACGCATCGACACCCAACCAATCGGCGACATGCCAACGTAGTACCCTGCCGTCGTCTCCGGCGCTGTAGAGGGTCGCCCCGTCGGGCGAAAAGACGAGGGAGTTCGCCTCGCCGCCGTGCCCCTCGAGCCGCGCCAGCTCGACCCCGTCCGCAACGCGCCACAGTTTGATCGCCGAGTCGCCACCGGCGGACGCTAGCAGAGCGCCAGTCGGATCGAACGCGACGTCCCACACCGCCCACTCGTGGCGGGCGACGTACTCGAGTGGCGTTCCCGATTCGATGTCGAAGACGCGAATCGTCCCGGACTGGGTCGAGGCGGCAAGCAGGGTCCCATCGGGCGACCACGCGAGGTCTCGGACGCCGCCATCGATGGTGTAGGCGGGACGAGGCCCTTGCGCGTCCCCGAGTACCCGGAGGAAAATCGCGCCGCTGCTCGTCCCGTACGCCAACGTTCGTCCGGCGGAATCGAACGCCAACGCCGAAACAGCCGAGTGATGTGCCTCGAACACGTCGAGTTGTTTAGAGGTCTCAGCGTCCCAAAGGCGCGCGGTCCCGTCAACCGCGCCGGTCGCCACACGATTGCCGGTGGGATCGAAGGACGCGGCTAGAATAGACGAACGATGTTCGGTAAATTCGGCCAGGACCCGCCCGTTGGAAGTATTCCAGATCACAGCAGTTTCATCTGCGGACGCCGAGACCAGCCTCGTCCCATCTCGATTGAATGCCACGACGTGGGCCGGCCCCTCGTGCTGGTTCAACTCCGTCGTACTCACTAACGTGTCAGCGTTCCAAAGACGAATCGAACCGTTCGCGCACGCTGTCGCTAGGACGCGGCCGTCCGGGGATATGTCGATGCTGTTCAGCGCGGGGCCTCCGCTAGGTGTGGAGGCGCGGTACAAACACGCCCGTCGCGTCAAATAGGCCCACTCCCAATGTCGCAAATCGGCGGGAGCGGATTCGAGTGCGCGACGCGCCGCATCGAACAAATGAGTGGCCATCTGCCGATCTGCGTCATTCACGAGCGATGCATACTCAGCTCGTTCGAGCCGTTCGCCTTGGGGTGATCGAGAACGCAGGTTCCTTGCGATGCCACGATCCGCCCCCGCGAGCGCCGCGATGGCCGGCGGAGCGTTGGGGGAGTCTCGCACCGCTAAGATCACCCCCACTCCGGCGGTCAGCATCAGGGTGCCGATAGCGGCCAACACTAGCGTCCTTTTCCGGCGCTTCGACGGCCCGCGCATTCGTCGCATTGGACGCCTCGATCCGTGAAGGCTGTTTCGCCATTCGTCCAATGCCGCGGCTAATTTGTCCGCCCCGCGAATGGCGTCCGGTCCATCCGCATCGAAAGCACGGTCGACGATATCCATCAGGTATGCGTCGGACTTGGAATCGACGACGGCCGCCCCGATTGTTGAAATCGAACCGCCGATCAGCCCGCGTAGTACCGTGGCAAGCGCCCTTACATCCCGCCGCGCGAAATCGTCCTCGCGAGCATCGCCTGCTGACTGATCGTGGAGCGGCGGACAAACGGCGTCCGCCCAATCAGTTACGAAGGTCTCTCCGCGAGGACCGATCAAGATATTCTCGGCGGTCACGTGTCCGTGGTAGACGCTCCGTTCGTGGGCATGCGCGAGTGCTTTCGCGACAGTCGCGAGGTTCGGAACGTACGCCAGCCGGGCCCGCCGATTCGGTGTCGCCGCAATGATCGAGGCCAACGTCCTGCCGCGCGCGAGTAGCTTCGTGTAGAAGGGCGATCCGTCCTCGAGCCGTCCGGTCTCGAGTACGGTGGGTATAGCGGGATGCTCGAGCATGCCGAAGACGCGGGCCTCATGCGGCGGTGCCGGCCGCTCCGGCGCGTTGTCCGGCGCGTGATGGGCGACCAACTCAACGTCCCGGCCCAAGTCAACGTCGCGCGCAAGGTAGCTAATCGCATCCGCGCTCCGTCCGCACTCGATCAGGTTCGTGTAACGCCGTTGGCCCATGACATCCCCATTCGATACAGTATTGCAGATTGCGCCCGAAACGAGAAAACGTTTTCAGGCAGCTGCTCAACCAAAGACGATTTCAGGGCGCTGAAAGGGAAGTCCAAGCCAAATGGCCGTTGAAGCCGTCGCCTATGCTCGGGCAGGTCTGGCCGGAAACCCCTCGGACGGGTACTTCGGCAAGACGTTGAGCGTTACGATCCGTGACTTTTACGCGAAGGTCTCACTCTACGAAAGTCCGGAACTGGAAATCGTGCCGAGCCTGCGAGATCGATCGAGGTACGAATCCATCCGCGACCTCGTGCGTGACGTGCGCGAACAGGGCTACTACGGCGGCGTGCGCCTGATGAAGGCCACCGTGCGCCGCTTCGCAACATACTGCGAGGAGCACGATATCACGTTGCACGAGCGAAATTTTTCGATCCGCTATCGTTCGACGATTCCCGGCCGCGTGGGTCTGGCGGGCTCGAGCGCGCTGGTGACGGCGACGCTGCGCTGCCTCATGGAATTCTACGAAGTCGATATTCCGAAACCTCTGCAACCCAACATCATTTTGGCGGTCGAGAACGCGGAATTGGGTATCTCGGCGGGATTGCAAGACCGCGTCATTCAAGTCTACGAGGACTGCGTGTTCATGGACTTCGACCGAGAATTGATCGAGAAACAGGGCCATGGCCGTTACGAGGAAATTGATCCGTCGCTATTGCCGCCGATTTACATCGCATACCGCACAAAACTCGCCGAAGGATCTGAAGTGTTCCACAACAACATCCGAGAGCGATGGGACCGAGGCGAACCCGAGGTCGTCCAGGCGATGAAAGACTTCGCCTCGTACGCGCAAGAAGCGCGCGATCTCTTAGTCGCGGGCCGCGGGCCGGAAATCGGACCGCTCATGGACCGTAACTTCGACCGACGCCGTTCGATTTACGCGCTCAGCCCAGAGAGCATCGATCTCGTCGAATGGGCGAGATCCACCGGCGCCTACGCGAAGTTCGCGGGATCGGGCGGGGCCATCGTCGGCACATACGAGGATGAGCGAGTTTTCGCGAAATTACAAGAGACGTTCGAAGGTTCCGACACTGTAGTTTTTCGGCCCCGCATTTCCGCGGGGTCCCAAAGTAACAAACCTACGCCCGCCTGATCGCGCCGCGCCGCTCGACTGCCGCGATCATCGTCCGCAGCAACGTCCCGGTCTCGTAGGGTTTGTGCACAAACCCGTCGACGCGCGCGCCTTTGAACTTATTCAAGACGTCCTGTTCCGTGTATCCGCTCGTGAGAACTATTGGAATATCCGGATCCAGTGCTCGAATCGCGTCGAAGGTCTCTTTGCCAGCCATTCGCGGCATCAAAAGATCAAGAAGTACCCCCGCAAACTCGGAAGGTGGAATGGATTCCAGAATCTCAAGCGCCGCCTGGCCGTCTTCAGCGATTTGGGTCTCGAAACCGCCCTTCTCTAGAACTCTCGCCGCGAGACTGCGAACGACGGGCTCGTCCTCCACCACGAGAATCCTGCCCCGGCACTCCGCCGTTGTCATAGCGGCAGGTCCGAAAGCTGCGGCCTCCTCGACGGGGCGGCGAGAAGGCGGCAGAAACAGGCGAAACGTCGTACCCTCGCCAAGGTTCGACTCGATCTGAAGCGTCCCCTTGTGTCCCCGGACCACGCCCAGTACCGCGGCGAGACCGAGCCCCCGGCCGGCGAACTTCGTCGTAAAGAAGGGATCGAAGATTTTCGATTGCACTTCCGGACCCATGCCCACGCCCGAGTCGCTAACTTCGAGGAAGACGTAGTCGCCGGCCGCCAACTCGTCGCGCAGATGAGACTGTGCAAGCGCCTCTTTATCCAGGTACGCAACGCCCGTGCGGATGTTAACGATGCCCTCACGATCTTCAAGCGCCTCGGAGGCATTGGTGATCAAATTCATGATGACCTGGCGAATTTGTGCCGGATCGGCCTCCACCTGGGGTAAGTCGGGCTTGAACTCGAATTGCAACATAGCTTTTTTGCTCACAGACGCCTTGAGTAGGCCGAGCATTTCCTTGACGACGGCCGACAGGTCGAGCGGCTGGATGACGAACCTGCCTTTGCCCGCGTAGGCGAGCATCTGGTTGGTCAACTCGGAAGCCCGCATCGCCGCGGATTCGATCTCTCGCACGCACTCGTAGTCGTCCGTATCAGGCGACATACCCTCCTTGATCAGGCCCGCGTTGCCCAATACGCCCACAAGCAGGTTGTTGAAATCGTGCGCGATCCCACCCGCCAGTACGCCCAGGCTCTCCAGCTTTTGAGCGTGCCGGACATGCTCCTCGAGGCGCCGTCGCTCCTTTTCCGCGAGCAAGCGTTCCAATTCCGCGGAGGCGCGGCCGGCGAATATCGAAAGCACCGATTCGACCAACTCCGGCGACTCGAGTGGAGTTTCACCGACTACGGCGAGAATTCCCAAGGGCGCGCCGTCGCTCGTGAACAATGGCGCGCCGCCGTAACTCTCTGCGTTCATGTCTACGAGAAACTGATCGTCGGGGAATAGCGACTGGATCCCCGAGGCCCAAACGCAAGGGCGTCGACCGGCCACGTTCGCGCACGGCGTGCCCTCGAGCGCATAGCCAAAATTGGTCTCAAGAGCGTCTGAATCCCAATACGCCAATGTATCGGCGAAAACCTCGGGCCCTTCACGAAGTTCCGCGACAAAAGCGTAACGCACGCCGAGCACCTTCGCTAGGTTCTCGACCAGGACCGGGAAAAACGCTTCGCCGGTCGCCCGCGACGTACCGTCCACAATCGCGTGAAGAACTTCCCCGGAGCGGTGCCGCGCACTCACGTCCCGCGTTGCCCCCCGGACGTAGAGCAGGCCGCCCTTTGGGTCGCGAATAGCGTTCGCTGTCGTCTCAAACCAAACGAGCTTTCCGTCTTTCCTCACAAGTTCGGCTTCGATTAGGCTCTGGTCCCGCGTGCCCGCGGCCATTTCCTCCAAGTCACGCCGCACGCGCTCACGTGCGGCCTTGTCGCGGATTAACGTATCCACTCCAATGGATTTCCACTCGTCGGGCGTATATCCCGAAAGCCGCAACACCGATGGACTCACATACTGCAACCGTCCATCCGAACCACGCAGCCAAACGACGTCGCTCGCGTTTTGGGCCAGAAGCTCGTACAACTCCTTCGCCTCGCGCAATTCCGCTTCGATGCGCTTCCGATCGGTGATGTCACGCGAAGTGCCTTGGATAAACGCAAACGAACCATCGTCGTTCCGGATCACGCGCGCGTGGGTTTCACTCCAATAGGGGGTCCCGTCCCTTCGCTGCATTTCTATCTGGGTAATCGATTCCTCCCGATCATTCCTCAGGGCTTCCTCCAATTGGCGGCGAACTTCCTCGCGGTCGTCCTGTCGGGAAAAGCCCTCGCCCAGATAAAGCCCAATCCATTCCTCCGGCTTGTAGCCGTTCACGGCAAACGACGACGGTGAGACATACGTCAACCTGCCCGCCGCGTCCGCCGTCCAGATAACGTCCATCGAATTCTCGGCAAGCAGACGGTACTTCCGCTCGGCCTCTCGTAGTTCTTCCTCCATACGCTTGCGATCGGTGATGTCACGGGAACACCCTTGGATGTACGCGAGTGGGCCGTCCTCATTGTGGATCGCGTGCGAATCGACCTCGAACCAACGGTGAATCCCGTCCTTTCGGATCATTTCGAATTGCAGGTACGACTCGTACCATCCCCCGCGCGTGGATTGGTCCGATCGGTCGCGGATTTCGACTGGATTCTCGGCGCGCATCAGGTAGCTCCCGATCGGTAGCCCGATGAATTCTTCCGAAGAGTACCCGGTCAGCGCTAAACAGGACGGCGAAACGTAGGTGAATATGCCGTCCGCGTCGCACGTCCAGATCATGTCTACCGAATTCTCGGCAAGCAGACGGTATTTCCGTTCGGCCTCTCGTAGTTCTTCCTCCATACGCTTGCGATCGGTGATGTCGTGGGAACAGCCTTGGATAAACGCGATCGAACCGTCCTCGTTGCGCACGGCGTGCGAATTGACCTCAAGCCAACACCGGGTCCCGTCCTTTCGCGTCATTTCGAACTGCAGGTATGATTCGTTCCGTTCCCCACGCCTGCATTCTTCCAAGTGGCGGCGGATTTCAGCGCGATCCTCCTCGCGCACGAGGTTGTTACCCATCTTTCGACCGACTAGATATTTCGGAGAGAACCCGGTCACCGTCGAACACGACGGCGAAACGTACGTGAATATGCCGTCCGCGTCGGACGTCCAGATCATGTCTACCGAATTTTCGGCCAACAGGCCGTATCTCCGCTCGGCCTCGCGCGACGCTTCTTGCGCGGCGACGAGCGCAGTTATGTCGCTGGAGCCCGCGACGAGATGATCGATCACCCCGTCTTTCTTCACGGCCGCCAAGCGCACCTGGTAAATGGAAACAGTGCCGTTGGGTCCGATGCCGCGAACGTCGTAGTACTCCGCTTCACCGCCCTCCGCCACCCGGCGCGCGATCACTTTTACCCGTTCACGCTCCTCGTCCGGCACGAATTCCCAAAAATGGCGGCCCATGACGTCATCTCGTGTCAGCCCCGCGACCGTCTTATTCATATCAATAAAACGTCCGTCCAGGTCGAAGACACTCACGAAATCGGCGACGTTATCAAGAACGGAGCGCAGGGTTTTCTCGGACTGCTGCAGTTTCAGCTCGAGTTCCTTGCGTGAACTCACGTCCCTCGTGACGCCGTGCAGGTATACGACGTTTCCCTCGTCGTCGCGCACGACCGTGACAAGGGCCTCCGCCCAGTATTCGGACCCGCCCTTCCGGCGGTGAAGACCGCTGACCTCGAAGTGGTCAAGACCCTGCTTCTTGGCCCGTCCCAGCGCTATCCAAAATTCCTTGCGCGCTCGTTTCTCCAAAAACGCGATCGCGACCGTCTGGCCAATGGCGTCTTCCGGCGAGTAGCCCATCTGTTTCTCGCAAGAGGGACTGATGAATTGGATGATGCCCCTATCGTCGGATTTCCAAATAACGTCGCTGATTGTTTCCGCGAGAAACCGATAGCGCTCTTCGGCCCGTTTTCGCGCGGCCTCGGCAGCCTTGAGATCGGTCACATCCCGCGCGACCACGGTGAAGCCCGTGACATCGCTCCCCGAAATCACCGGCCCCATTCGGCACGAGTACGGAACGAACGAATCACGACCGACGCCCCTCGCCTCAAATGACACGGTTTGTCGTGATTCTTGGACTCGACGCATCGCGTCCAGCACGACGCCGCGATCATCTCGATGCGTAAATTCGAGAATGCCGCGTCCCACCATGTCTTCCGTGGATGATGCCGGAATAGACTGGTTCGCGAACGTGACAGTCCCTTGCATATCCAGGCCGAGAAGGAAGTCGGGCACGCTGTCGAAGATCGAAACCAAACGGTCCCCGGTCGCGGCGAGGGCTTCCTGCGCTTCGATCCGTTCTCGCAGGAGCGTGTTGCGAGACACGAGTCGGTCCCGTGCGCGAAACACCTCGATCATGGAAAGAAGCAACGCGAGAAATATAATCACGTAACCGGCGAGTTCAGCTACCAGAAGGGCGTAGTCGTGGAACAAACCGGAACGGCCGAACACGGGGAACCAGTCTAGATACACGATTCGCTCCGATAGCCGAGCGATGGGATCTACACTGGCGAGGAGCATGCCCGCGACGAGGCACCACTTGAAGCGGGCCCGCGCGGCGGAAACGGCCGCGTAGACAAGAATTACCGCGGCCACTATCACATACGCGGCGAGCCAGTACCACGCAAGACCGAAGTTTTCCGGATCTACGAGAATCAGCAGGGTGATCGCCGCTATCTGGATCGCCGCGGCAACGAGCAGGCTGATGGTGACGAGTGACGCGCCGCGTGATTTGGATTGGCCCGCGCTGGGTCGACGGTCGTCAACAACTCCGAATTGGGATGGCATAGTAGATCATGGGGGTTTTAACAATTCTGCCGGATGCGCTCGATCCGATTCAATGATCCCCGAACACCGGCGACCCTACACCGAATGGTATACTCCCGCATCAGGGCTTCACTCAGTATCGCGCCGCCAGCGGCAGGATTCGCAACGATGGATCCCGAGGACGCCACATACCGTCTTCGCGTGGCGCTGTCCTACCAGCACCACGCGGGGACATTGTTAACGAACGCCCGATCCGCGTTCGAAAATTCGGCGCTCGACTCGGAGCGTTTCGAGTCCCTCCGCGGGTTCTACGAGGGCCATCTCGCCCGGGCCTCGCGGTTACTCGATTCCCTTCGCGCCGCCGAAAAACGCCGATTGATTGGTATCGAGTGGGAACTGAACCAGGAACGAAACCGAAAGTCACAACTTTCACAGCGGGCCGCGCGGGGCAGAGTGCCGGCGCTCGATGCAAACGAGCAAAGTCGAGAGCACGGGCGAAAAATCCAAGATCTCGCAAAGATCGCCGGGGCCGCGCGGCGCAATTTAGCCGCTGAATCCGCGGGCGATCTTGGGGGCTACGTCGAACTTCCGCTCGACGAGTATCCAAAACGCCTCTCGCAGCGGGCCTCGCGTCCAAGTCGTGGTCCGGGCGCGGGTTTCGCCGTTGGCCTGGGGATCGCGTTGACCCTCGCCGGTATCGCGATCGGGGTCTTTGCGATGCTGCCCAAGCCCGGGACACTGCAAATTTCCGCGAGTCGTACCGCGCCCGCCGCGCCGATCCAGATTACCCTTCAACTGACCGGGCCGGACCCCGCCACGGTAGATATTCCGTGGGAGGAGGACGGCGCTGCGCCGCCCGAAACGGGCGATCCGACCCGATACGGCATTCAAGTTTGGATATCGGAATCGGATGAAACGTTCCGGTTAATGCCTGGCACCCTTGATTGCTGGCGCTATCAGGGGGCCAAGCTGTACGGCCGCGGGGCCCTCGAGATATATCCCGGCATCCTCACCGTCGTGCAATTCGACCCGGCGGAACTCGCGCGACTCGGCGTGAAGCCCGTCGCCGTCCGGTTCTCGGTCGTGGCGGCCGATGGCATAGAGTTGGGTAATGCGACAGTGGGTCCGCGCGAATAAACCCGCAATTACTGACGCTGGCCCGAATTCAGTCATACTCAGGGGCCATTAACGGAGATCGCCCCGTGATTTCGACAGCACTTTGCCTGGCCGCATTCGCCGCGGGCGCAAACGACGCCGTGCTCGAACTCGGCGAACGGTTGTTTCATGACACGCGATTCGGCTCGTCCGCCGCGGACATGAGCGCCAGTTGCGCCGCATGTCACATGCCCGCCGATCCGCAGGGCGACCGCGCGTTCACCCAGGACCTCGCGAAAAGCTGGCACCCGTGGCGGCGCGAAGACCCGACCCGCGACACGCTGCGCAACTCCCCCACGCTGTTCGACACCGCGGCCATGCCCGCGCTGCACTACGACGGCGAATTCGCTTCGCTCGAGGAACAGGCGGCGAAGACATTTGTTGGAAGAAACTTTGGCTGGCTGCCCGGCGAGCGAGACGCGGCCTTGGCCAAGATCCGCGATGCGGTAGTCAGCGACACGGCGTATCCCGGCTTGTTTCGTCGCGCGTTCGATTGCGACGTGTCGAAGGCGGATCGCGAAAAGTTGCTCGATTGCATGGCGGACGCAACGGCTAAGTTCATGCGGACGCTCGAAAGTCCGCGCACGACGCCCTACGACGTATTCATGCGCGCGAATGGCCTCGACGAATCGCCCGCTGACGGAGAGACCCCGAAAACGTACGGCGCGCGGATTCTCGCCGCCATCGAGGACAGCGAAAACAGGGCCGCCCTGCGACGGCCCGCCGAATTCGACGATGACGCACTCGCGGGCCTCAAGATTTTTCTGCGTACTTCCGGAAACGACCGTGCCGGAAACTGCGTGGCGTGTCACGTCCCGCCATTCTTTTCGGACTTCGCATTCCACAACACCGGCGTCACCCAAGACGAATACGAGCGGCTCCACGGCGCCGAAAGTTTCATGAAGTACCCAGTGCCGCCGCGCCGCTCGGCGGACGCACCCGCGCCCGAGCGAATGTCCGTCGCGCTCCAGGGCCGGCCTGAACTCGCAGACCTTGGCTACTGGAACTACGCGAAACCGAATGCAGAGAACGGTGCGGAAGAGGAATTTTTCGAGCGCGCGATCGCTTCGTTCAAAACGCCCACCTTGCGGCATCTCGGTTCGACCTCGCCGTACATGCACAACGGCCTTTACGCAACAATCGAGAGCGCCGTTCACCAAAAAATCCGGGCCGCGTTCCTCGCCCGAATGGGACAACTCCGAAATGCAGACCCCGAGCTCCTCAACATTCGCATCATGGAAGACGACATCCGGCCGTTGTTCGCGTTTCTGAATGCGCTCAACGAACCGGGCGGCCGCCGCGCAACGCCATCCAACGACGTACTCCCAGCGGAGGGAACCAAGGCCTACGTCACCTACTCACCCGAAGACCAGGAGTAGCGGCGCTGGCCGCCTCACGTTCGCGTTGCGCGCTGTTCGCGTGGCATCATGCCGAGTCACACAACTACGCGGAGAATGGCACGATGTCGAAGGACTACAAGGCCGAATTCAAGGATGTTTCGTCCGAATACATGACGCTGCAAAACGCGGCGACGGACACGCTGGGCGCGTTCGGTCAATTGCATAAGGCCGCCATGGGCGACGGCGCGTTGCCCGGCAAGTATAAAGAGCTTATTGCGATGGCTATCGGCGTCGGCCTGCGATGCGAGGGCTGCGTGGTGTCGCACACCCGGGCGGCGGTAAAGAAAGGCGCAACGCAGCAGGAAATCGCCGAGGCCGTCGGTGTAGCAGTGATGATGGCCGGCGGGCCGGGCACCGTCTACGGCGCAAAGGCCATCGAGGCCGCGAAGCAGTTCGCCGAAGCATGATCGCTCGCGCAACGCTCGCGGCAACGCTCGTCGCCTCCGCCTTCGCCGCCGAGCGCCCGAACATCATCATCGTCCTCGCGGATGATTTTGGCTACGGCGACATCGCCGCAAACGCCGAGACACCCATCACGACGCCAAACCTCGACCGCATGGCCGCCGAGGGCGCGCGCCTGACCAGCTTCTACTCGAGCGCCAACGTCTGCACGCCGTCCCGCGCCGGCCTGCTCACGGGCCGCTACCCCGCGCGCGCCGGTCTCGCCAAAGGCGTTGTATTTCCGAACAACAGCGGCGGCCTTGCCCCGGAAGAAGTCACGCTCGCCGAGGTGCTATCCGGCGCGGGTTACGCCACCGCCATGGTCGGCAAATGGCACCTCGGCAATCGCCCGCCCTTCTGGCCCACCTCCGCGGGCTTCGGCTCCTTCTTCGGCACGCCCTACAGCAACGACATGACGCCGTTTCCGCTGTATCGCGACGAGACCATGCTCGAACCGGAAACAGACCAGCACACCATCACCGAACGCTACGTCGCCGAGACCGTCCATCTCATCGAGACCCTCAAGGACGGACCGTTCTTCATCTACCTCGCCCACAACATGCCCCACGTCCCGCTGTTCGTGTCGGATCGCTTCAAAGGAAAATCGGCGGCGGGGCTCTATGGCGACGTCATCGAAACGATCGATTGGGGCATGGGCGAGATTCTCGCGGCCCTCGACAAGAATGGGATCGATGAAAATACTCTCGTGCTGTTCACGAGCGACAATGGCCCCTGGTTCGAAGGAAGTTCGGGCGAGTACCGCGACCGCAAGGGATCGAGCTGGGAAGGCGGACAGCGCGTCCCGCTCATTGCGCGCTGGCCGAAAGGCATACCGAAGGGGACCGTTAGCGACGCAATCTCGATGAACATCGACCTCTTGCCCACGCTCGCCGGCCTCGCGGGCGCTGCGCTGCCGGCCGACCGCGTGATCGACGGGCGCGACATTCTGCCGTTGTTGCGCGGCGAGGCGAAGTCGCCCCACGAATCGCTCTACCTTTTCAACGAGGAACAGATTGCCGCCGTCCGCACGCCGGATTGGAAACTCGTCATTCAGTCGTACTACAAACAGTACAATGTAGACTTTATCAAGGCAGCGCGGAACTACGAGCACGGCTTGCTGTTCGACATGCGCAACGACCCGCAGGAACGGTACAGCCTTACGCGCGACCACGAAGACGTCGTTTCGACGCTCGGGAGGCTTTACACCAGAGGCGTCGATGAACTCGTAAATTCGTTCGTCGATCGCCGAGACCAGCCAAAATAGAACAACGACGCTACAAGACCTAAGCGCTCCGGAAGTCCAAGCCTGGGTTGAACGAATGAAAACAATAATCGCTCGCCGGAACGTAGCCGCCAGACCCGGCTGTAAGCACGAGGTAGCGCGCGAGTGTTAGAAACGCGGCGCGTCACAAGGAGACGACGATGAGCGGACCATCGAAGGCGGTGCTGATTACGGGATGCTCGACCGGTATCGGGCATGCGACGGCGCTGCGACTGGCGCGGGCGGATTGGAACGTGTACGCGACGGCGCGCAAGCCCGAGACGCTCGATGAACTGGTGAAGGCGGGCTGCACGACGATGGCGCTGGACGTGTGCGACGAGGCCGGCATGACCGCGGCGCTCGAGCGAATCGAAGGCGAATGCGGCGCGGTCGGCGTGCTGATCAACAACGCCGCCTACAGTCAATCCGGCCCGATCGAGGAGGTGCCGATGGCTGACGTGCGCCGGCAATTCGAGACGAACGTGTTCGGCGCGTCGCGGCTGATCCAGTTGGTCCTGCCGAAGATGCGCGCGCAACGATGGGGCAAAATCGTGAACGTCAGTTCGATGGGCGGCACCATGGTCTTTCCTGGCGGCGGCTACTACCACGCGACGAAGTACGCGCTCGAGGCGATTAGCGACGCGCTGCGTTTCGAGGTGAAGGGGTTCGGCGTGGATACGATCATCATCCAGCCGGGACTGATTCGAACAGCCTTCGCGGACAATGCGATGAAGGCCATGGACGCGGCGGTGAAGGCGGACGGGCCGTATGCGAAGTTCAACGCCGCAGTCGCCAAGGCCACGCAGGAAGCCTACACCAAGCCGCCCTTGTCGTGGCTCGCGGCGGAACCGTGGGCCGTGGCCCGGACAATCGAGCGGGCGATCAGCGCGGCAAACCCGAACGCGCGCTATAAGGTCGCGCCCTCGGCGCGGCTGCTGATGTTCCAGCGCTGGTCGTCGCCGGATTGGGCCTGGGACGCGTTCTTGCGGACCAGTTTCCCGCAACCGCGACTGTAGCCGAGCGAATTCTATCCCTCTCGCCCAAACACCCCGCGGAGAAACGCGCCCACCTTCACACCCGCAGCCAGCGCCTCGGGTTGGTTGAGGACCCGGTCGAGTTCGCCCCGGTCGAACCACATCCCGCCGCAGCGAGGGCAGTGGTCAAAAGAGATCGGCACGTGGCCTTCCGTGGACTCCTTCGTCATCTTACGCCCGCACTCGGGGCAACGTCGCGGCTTCTCGCCCTTCCGCGCGGCGGCGGGGCTGCCCAGCGTCAGGAATTCGGCGCAGGCCTCGGCGTTGCCGAACAGAAGCTCAACCTCACCGCGGTCAAGCCATACCCCGCGGCACTGCTCGCAATAGTCGACCTCGACCTGTTCGTACTCGAGGACCAACATCGGCTGTTTTCGGCAAACCGGGCAGAACATTCGACTATCGACGCCTCAGCGCGCGCGGTGGCCGCAATAGACCGCGCACAAGTTGCAGTATCGCCCGCTCCCGGCCTTTTTTCAACGCAGCTCGCGGGCGCTGGTATGGAGGACAAACTAAAGAAACGCTAACACACTGACGGCGTCCCCTAACGTTGTTCTAACAATTACCATTCAATCTCATTGCAGCGCCCGCTTGGGAGGGTGTTGACCAATTCGGGCCCTCGGGCCGTGGCGGCCCGATTAAGAAGTTCCCGTACTGCGGAAAGGAGCTTATAGACCATGTTGTCTAGGGTTGTGCTTACCGTGTTGGCTGGAGCGGCTCTGGCAGCTATCCCGATTGCGGGGCGAGCGCAAGCTCAGGAATCTGTTAGCAACGATGTAAAGGTGATGATCCAGGCGCTGCAGGAGCAAATCGAACAATTGAAGGCGGAGATTGACGCGCTGAAGCAACAGCAGGGCGCGTCACCGGAAATCACTGAGCGCATCGAGAAGATCGAAAAGAAGGTGGATGAAGGCACCGCAGTTCCGGCGGACAACGACATGCGCGTGTACTGGAAGGAAGGGTTCAAGTTCGATTCGCATGACGGCCAGTTCAAACTGAAAATTGGCGCGCGGATTCAGAACGACTGGGGTTGGTTCGACGACGGCGAAACTTTTCGCAAGGTGTTCGGCGACTCGGAAGACGGCGAGGAGTTTCGGCGGGCCCGGCTCTACCTTTCAGGGGAGATATACGAGAACTACGAGTTCAAGGCCGAGTACGACTTTGAAAACGGCGACGCTAATTTCAAAGACGTGTTCATGGCGATGAACAACATTCCGTATGTCGGCCAACTCAAGGTCGGTCATTTCAAGGAACCGTTCAGTCTGGAGGAATTGACCTCCGACGACTACATCACGTTCCTCGAACGGGCGCTTCCGAACATCTTCGCCCCGTCCCGCAACACGGGCGCGCAACTCATGAACAATCATTTCAACGAACGGATGACCTGGGCGGTCGGCGTGTTCCGCGAAGCGGACGAATTCGGCGACAACTCGGACGATGGCGGATACAACGTTTCGGCGCGCGTGACCGGTCTGCCCTGGTACGCCGACGAAGGGCGCAAACTGCTCCACTTTGGCGCAGGTTATACGCACCGCAACCCGGACGCGGTGGTCCGCATGCGCCAGCGGCCGGAAGTGCACATCATCCCGACGCGATTTGCGGACACCGGGAACTTTTCCGCGGACGATGTAGACACATGGAACGCGGAAGCGGCGTTGGTGTTTGGGCCCTTCTCGGCGCAGGGTGAATATTTCCATTCGACAGTCGACACCTTACTTGGCGGCGATGAAGACTTTGACGGTTGGTACGCACAACTGAGCTACTTCATAACCGGCGAGAACCGCACCTACAACAAGAAAACAGGGGTTTTCGACAAGATCATTCCGAAGCATCCGTTCCGCTTTAGCGAGGATCGCGGCGCTGGCGCGTGGGAACTTGCGGTGCGCTACTCGCAATTGGATTTGACCGACCATTTCCTTCTGGGCGGCCAGGAAGACAACTTCTCCGCGGGCGTCAACTGGTATCTCAATCCCAACATGCGAATCATGCTGAATTACTTGCACGCCACGATCGACCGTTCGCCGCTGTACGACGACGACTTCGACGCAATCCAAATGCGGTTCCAGCTGGGCTTCTAACCAGTTGAATCTATAGAACAACAAGTCAAACTAACGAATTAAAAGGAGATTACGCACCATGAAACACATCAAGATGCTGACCAATCAATCCCACCCCTCGATGGCTGCAAGCAGCCTTATCGTAAAAGAGACGTACATCGGCCTATGGTCCGACATGATCGCATTCGCATCGGATGCGATAGCATTCATCCGCGATGTTACCGGCGGCGGCGAGTGAGTATTGAACTGGCCGCGCCCTGCTAATTCAATCCTCATATCACCCCTGTACCGTTTGCGCAATTCTTGTCGAGGAGACGAAGAGATGAAACAGAATATCGTGTATGGAAAGTTCGCTGCGGCGCTCGCGCTGACCGTAGCGGGATTTACCGCCGCTTTCGCGGCGGATGCGCTGCCCAAGTACAAGCAAGTTGAAGGCGTCTCGGGAAATCTGAACAGCATCGGCTCGGACACATTGAACAATCTCATGACGTTCTGGGCCGAGGCGTTCCGTAAGCATTATCCGAGCGTGAACATTCAAATCGAAGGGAAAGGCTCCGCCACCGCCCCTCCCGCGTTGATCGAAGGAACGGCGCAACTCGGCCCGATGTCCCGGCTGATGAAGGCGGAAGAGTCGGACAAATACGAAGAGAAGTACGGGTTCAAGCCGACTGCCGTCGGCGTTGCGCTCGATTCGCTCGCGGTATACGTGCACAAGGACAATCCGATCAAGTCGCTGTCGCTGCCGCAAGTGGACGCGATCTTCTCAAAAACGCGCACCGGCGGGCACTCGGCGGACATCGCGACCTGGGGCCAGGTCGGCCTGACCGGCGCGTGGGCAAACCTGCCCATGAGCTTGTATGGCCGCAATTCTGCGTCCGGCACGTACGCGTTCTTCAAGGAACACGCCTTGTACAAGGGCGACTACAAGGACACCGTAAAGGAGCAACCGGGTTCGGCGAGCGTGGTGATGGGTATCACCGAGGACAAGAACGCCGTCGGCTATTCGGGGATTGGATACAAGACGTCTGGCGTCCGCGTTGTTCCTCTCGCAAAGGAAGAAGGCGGCGAGGCGTTCACGCCGGATCTCGAGCACGTACTGTCCGGCAAGTATCCGCTCGGCCGAATGCTGTATATCTACATCGGCAAGGCGCCCAACAAACCGCTCGACCCGGTCATCGCCGAGTTTCTAAAGATGGTGCTATCCGACGAGGGACAGGCGATCGTCGAAAAGGACGGCTACCTTCCGCTTCCGGGAGCTATCATGGAGAAACAGGTCGCGTTGCTGAAATAACACTCTCGAAACTCGCGAATTTCTGCGCCCTCGCGCCGGTTTCCCGGCGCGGGGGCCGTTGTGCGTAATACAGACAGTTGCCAGATGGAGTTTTTCGTAGCGCCGCATGCTGCCCCGGGCACTAAAACGCGCGAAAGCGATAGACCGGTTCGCCCGATACGCAATCGTTCTCGGCGGTATCGCCGTGATCGCGACGGTGATCGGCATGCTCGTCGTCATTCTTCGCGTCGCGCTGCCGCTGTTTGCGCCGTCTTCGGCGGAACGCCTTGCCGACACGCTGGCGACCGACTCCGGTTCCGTCGCCGCAATTGGTTTGGACGACTATCGCGAAACCTGTTACGTGATCGACACCGGTGGCGCGGTGCGGTTCGGAGCGGTCGCGGCCACGGGCCCCTGGACGTCAATCGACCTCGAGCGGCCGTCCAAGGCCGTGACTACGATAGCCGCCGTGGAGTCCTCCGCAAACCGCACGTACGGCCTATTGTGGGACGACGGCGCGTACAGCATCGCGCGGGTCGTGTTTGCGCTCGAATACGACGGCGAGGGGAAACGGACCGTCTCCTATCGCGTCCAAGAGCGCGCCAAGTTCGATGCGCCGAAGCAGCCCGTGCGCCGCACCATCGCGAGAAGTATCGGCGATGAGGCGTTCATGCGCGTCGACCTGACAGAAGACGACCGGATTGTCCTTCGAAGCCAGACGACGACAACCAGTCTGCTCGGGGAAAGTGAGACCAGCTCCACCGAGAGCGTCGTCGCGGAATTCCTTCCGGCCGAATTGACGGCATGGGACCTAGATGGATCTGGCCGCACCCTCTATGCGGGATTTGCGAACGGCCATTTGATCCGATGGGATCTGTCAAAACCCGAATCGCCCGCCCAAACCGACGACGTCATCGCGAGTGGTTCGGCCCTGACCGCGCTCCAGTTCGTGCTGGGCGACATCTCAATCGCGGTGGGGGACGCGGCCGGCGCATTGGCTGTTTGGTCTCCGACGTCATCGGAGGACAGGACAAGGGAGTTGCGCCGAATTCACGAGCTACCGAGATTCGGCGGCGGCATCCGCGCGATCATGCCCTCTGCGCGCAACAAATGCTTGTTGGTCATCGACGAAGACGGGGACGCGGCACTTGTGCATACCACGTCGGCGCGCAGTCTGGTCCGTTTCCCGAAAGAGAGCGGCGTGCTTCGGCTCGCGTCACTTTCGGAACGTGGCGATGGCGTCGCGGGAATTCTCGAGGACGGCACGATCTCATTGTGGGACTTGCAAAATCCCCACCCGGAGACGAGTGCGCGGACGCTTTTTGGAAAAGTATGGTACGAGAACTATCCCGCCCCGGCGTTCACGTGGCAATCTTCGGCGTCGACAGACGATTTCGAGCCGAAACTCAGCCTGGTTCCGTTGGTTTTCGGGAGCCTCAAGGGCACCGTGTATGCGATGTTCTTCGCCGTACCGCTCGCTTTATTCGGAGCGCTTTATACAGGCCAGTTCGCGTCGCCCCGGTTTCGCGGCGTCATCAAGCCGGTGGTCGAGATCATGGCAGCGATACCGTCCGTCGTGATCGGATTTTTGATCGCGCTCTGGTTGTCGCCGATCTTGGAGCGTTACATTATCGCCTTCTTTCTTGCGCTAATGTTCATTCCGCTCTCGGTGCTCGTCTTCCTTACTGCGTGGATTCCTATTCGCGACTCAAACTTCGGAAAACGTGTCGAGCGGGGATACGAGTTCGTGTTCATGCTCCCCGTATTGATGGCCGCGATATGGATTGCGTACGTGGTCAGTAGTCCGGTCGAGAGTGCGTTCTTCGCGGGCGACTTCAAACAGTGGTTATACGACACCCTCGGAGAACGGTTCGATCAGCGCAACGCGATCATCATTGCGTTCGGCCTCGGCTTTGCCGTGATTCCAATCATTTTCACGATGTCCGAGGACGCCATTTCCAATGTCCCCGGCAGTCTGAGGGCCGCTTCCCTCGCGCTAGGAGCAAGCCGTTGGCAGACGGTCTGGCGCGTGGTTCTTCCCTCGGCCAGTCCGGGGATTTTCGCGGGCATTATCATAGGGTTTGGCCGGGCGGTCGGCGAGACGATGATCGTCCTCATGGCGACGGGCAACACGCCGATCATGGACTGGAGCCCGTTCAACGGCATGCGTACGCTGTCCGCCAATATCGCGGTCGAAATTCCCGAAGCGCCCGTTGACGGCACGCTCTATCGGGTGCTGTTCCTGTCTGCGGTACTGCTATTCCTGATCACATCCGTGCTGAATACCGCCGCCGAGCTTATCCGGCAACGATTGAGAAAACAGTATGGCCAATTTCAATAGCGGAGTCGGATACTTTCGGCGGGGCGAACCTTTCGTTTGGGCGACGGGCGCCGCGTTGACGCTGATCCTGCTGACAATGGCCACGCTCCTGGGGGTCGTGATGGTCAACGGGTTGGGCGCGTTCTGGCCCGCGCGTCTTGCCATGGTGACGCTCGAGGACGGCGCGCAGGTCATGGGTGAGATTCAGCAGCGCGAAATTAATCCCGCCACCGAACTCACGCGGTATCAACTCAAAATCGGCAATCGCGACTTGTATGGGCTGGATTTTCGATGGGTAGACGTCCTCACGGACGCGGCAATCAGCTATCCGCCCGGCGCCGTGGCGCTTGAGCGTCAAGAGTACGGGAACTTTTACGGGTTCCTGCGGGCCGTAACGACTCCGAGCGCCGTCACTCTCGGTGATTGGGCCGCCTTCGAGAACGCGCTGGACGATATCCTCGACGAACGAGGCGAACTGAAACGTCTTCAGAAGGCGCTGATCGCCGGCAATACACGGTTCACTCGCGCAACGACGGAAGGATCACCGCGCGCGGCCGAGTTGCGTGCCGCGCTCGAGGCGACGGCCGCCGAAAAGCAGCGCGTGCTGGACTCGCTCGCGCTCCATAGCGCGACGTTCGCCGATGCGAGTGGTCAAACCAAGGACATCCCGCTTCTCGAAATCCTGCGCTGGTGTCGGCCCAACTCGATGCCTCGGCACGAGAAATTGGCCTACTACGCGGGCCGGCTCGCGGAATTGTTCACGGGCGAACCCCGCGAATCGAACACCGAGGGCGGACTTTTCC
>CAYXRK010000013.1:0-45556 GCA_964467615.1 uncultured Nitrospirales bacterium
CCTCTCCCTCACCCTCACCCTCACCCTCACCCTCACCGCCGGCCGGAACGGTGATCGATCCACTGGCGTTCGCAAAGTTGGTCGGCGAATTCACCGGCACTGTGAAGTCACTCATGAGCGACGACACTCCGTCGATGGGAAGCTGTTCGGCCGTGAAAATTAGGGTGTCAACACCCGCGAAATTCAGCGTGTCGCCGGTTGTCGAGAAGAATTGGTCCGGCAGCGTGTAGTCCGGCGCCACAGCGCCTTCGAGTGCCGCGAATGCGGCCGTCGCAAGGAGCATCGAGTGGTTTCCCGTCGAGCCGCTCGGCAGATTGGTTGGAAACGTGAACTCATTGGTCTGCGAGGAGATGAAATGGCCTTGCAGCAGATTCTGCGAGTTGCTGGTTGTCCTAAGCTCGATAAATTGGATCGAACCGTCGAAGTTACTAAACACTTCCTCGATGGTCCACAAATGGAACGCCTTCGAGTTGTCCGCCGCGTCTGCCATCGCGACGGCGGCGAGGCATGTCGCGGCTATGAACGCTTTCATGGTCTTCATGTGCTACCTCCCAGGTATAAGCTTCCTAAGCCATCGTCGACGTCCCATGAGGGCGAAGTCACGTCGGAACACCGGATCCGCATGAGAACTATACACAAGGCGCTACGGTAGGCCGCAACCTGACGTGCTTTCGCGCGAAGGAAGACAAAAACCGCTCTTTTTCCTACTGGGCCTTCAGTTGGCCGCACTCGAGTTTGAATACGGCGTAGTTCTCGCCGCGCGCCAGTTCGCTGAGCGCGGGATATGGCGACACGTTTCCCGCCGCGAGGTCGTCGTGGAACCAGGTCCGGGTCCGGCTATCGCCGGTTGCGACCGGGTCAATCGCTACGAATATCTTGCGATACGCGCCGCACTCATGATTGTTTAGATACGCCGCAATCGCGTCATACTCGAACCGCGACGGGGCGCCTTCGAACGAGAAAAAAATTGTCGGGATCGGGCCGAGGTACAAGGGCCATTCAAGTGCGTCCTGCGCGATGATGAGATCGGTTGGTGTCGCATTGGCCGCCAGCCAAGCCAACGCGCCCGGCTTCGCCAGCGCGCGGGAGGACTCGTAGACCGCCGGCAATCCGGCGCGGCGAATCATGCGAGCATTTCCCGCCTCGGACCACGCCGCGTGACCGGCGAGCAGGATAGCGCAGGAATACGCAACAACCCGATGCGGCCGGAACGCTACAAGGAGTGCCGCCAACACTAACAGCACAACGCTGAGCGCTGCCGGGAAAAGCAGCCTATCGTCGATGCTGTCAACCACGACGCGCGTCTGGGCGGCAAGCAGGAGGGCCAGGTACAGGATCGGCCACGCGACGAGCGCAAGCATAGCCACGCGATTGACCGTAGGGGGCCGTCCGCGTCCGCCGCTTCGATACCGCCACGCAACGCTTAGCGCCACTAGGAGCGCCGACCCGCACATCAACCAGGGCGACGAAAAACTCAGCGCGGAAGGCAACGCGCGCGCGGCTTCGCCAACACCATCCAACAAAGGCCGGCCCGCCGGATGCCAGCGCGATCCCCCCGCGTGGCCCGTGAGCAAGAGGTTTCGCGCGAAGACGGGACCCGCGACGGCGAGGGCCGGAATGGTGAAGGCGGCCATGCGGGCCAGGGCCGATTTTGCATGGGACGTATACGCGCATATAAGCCCTATAAGAATGAGAGGCGCGAAGGCGTATCTCGTTGCGACTGCCGCGCCCGCACACAGCCCGGCAAACGTCGCCAGCCAAAGCGATTTCCGATCTCCGGCCGCGAGCGCAACAACCATCGCGAGCGCGAACGCCATTGCCGTCGTTTCGCTCCAGGCGTGGCGCGACACGTCGCGGAGCGGCGCGAAATAGAGTAACGCTGCCACGACCAATGCCCCGTTCGCGAGGCCCGCGAAGCGAGCGGCAATCCACCACGCGAGCCCGGCGATCAGCCCGTATCCCACGACGGCCACAATCAGCGCCGCCGCCGCCGTGGAGATTCCCAACAAACTCACCGCGGCAATAGCTATGGGAAAACCGGGACCCCAGACCGTCATCGGTTTGGGAAGGCGCTCGTTCAACTCGATCACGCGCTCGAGTTCGGCCATGGACGTTGATAGGCCCCGGCCCCCAAGGAGATTGTTCGCGGTATCCACGTAAAAGATCGAGTCGGGGGAGAATTTTCCCTCGTAGGCCAGCGTTGTATACCCGAACGAAACGAAGTACGCGAGCGCCGCGGACGCGAAGAGGACAGCGAGCACCGTATCTACAGTTCTATCGGACGGGATCCGGAACATCAACAGCGAGTAGTAACCCCGTCATAGTAGGTGTGAGAAATCATGACGAGCACATGAACGAAATCGTCCCGTGGAATTCTCTAATTGCTGGGCGCCTGCCCTATTTTTTCTAGTTTCGCGTCCCCGTACTGTGCAGGACCGAATCGTTCGACTCCGGCCACATGCGTGTCCCGGTGAAGGGCCCGTTTGGCCCATGTTATTCTGTCATGGTCGTGGCCGGGGGAACCAGGACCGCTTGCGGTCTGCGCATTATGTTCAACAGCAAGACCGTGGTGGTCGTGATGCCGGCGTATAACGCAGCGCAAACGTTGCGAAGGACGCACGCGGAAGTCCTGGACCAGCACATCGTCGATCACGTCATTCTGGTCGACGATGCAAGTTCGGACGATACGACGGCGATCGCGCGGACGTTGCCGCACACGACAGTCTTCACGCACGAGAAGAACAAGGGGTACGGCGGAAACCAAAAGTCCTGCTACCGGCTCGCGCTGGCGAAGGGGGCGGACATTGTGGTGATGGTCCACCCGGACTACCAGTACACGCCGCTGCTGATTCCGGCGATGGCGTCGATGATTGGGAACGGGCTGTACCATTGCGTGTTGGGCTCGCGAATATTGGGGGGGCACGCGCTGGGCGGGGGTATGCCGTTTTGGAAATACGTTTCGAACCGCTTCTTGACGCTGTTCGAGAACCTCGCGATGGACGCGAAACTGTCTGAGTATCACACCGGGTTCCGGGCGTTCTCGCGCGAGTTGTTGGAGAAGCTGCCGCTCGAGGAAAACTCGGACGATTTCGTGTTCGACAACCAAATGCTCGCGCAGATTTTGTGGTTCGGCTACACCATCGCCGAGGTCAGTTGTCCGACGAAATATTTCGCCGAGGCGTCGAGCATCAATTTGCGCCGGAGCATCGTGTATGGATTCGGCTGTCTCCACACGGCGACCACGTTTCGCCTGGCGCGGCTGGGCCTGGCGGACCTCAAACGTTTCCCGCGCGTGGAGCGGGCCGGTGGCTGAGGGCCGTCCGCGCCACCCGAACGAGAAACGGTTCGAGGACTTTTTCGAGGAAGAGAAGTACGTCCGCCTCAAGAACTATTTGTATAACTATAGAATCCGGAAATCGCTCGTCTCGAAATCGGTGGGAGCGGGCGCGCCGCGCCGCGTGCTCGAAATCGGGGCCGGGCTCTCGCCGATGATCACGGACCGAGACGGCGTGGTGTACTCGGAGTTGTCCTTTCGTGCGCTCGCAAACCTGCGCCAACACCAGCAGCGAGGGGAGTTTGTCGTGGCGGATTGCACGCGATTGCCCTTCGTCGACGGCGCATTCAGCCACGTGGTGTGCTCCGAGGTGATCGAGCACGTCGAGAACGACGTGGAGGCATTGCGCGAGGCGTCGCGGGTGCTCGCCCCGGACGGCGCGCTGTGCCTCACGGTGCCACATCGCAGGTTCTATTTCGCGGCGGACGACCGGTACGTGCGTCATTTCCGGCGCTATGAGTTGGACGAAGTTATAGAGAAGCTCTCGAGGGCGGGCCTCGAGCCCCTGGCCGTGCGCAAGGTGCTTGGCCCACTTGAGAAGATCGTGATGTTCAGCACCGTGATGGCGTTCTCGCTGATTCAACGGGCGGCACCACGACGGCGAGGCGCCGGCGGGAATTGGATTGCGGCGCTCGCACCGCTTTTCAACGCGGCGAACATCGTCCTAATGGGATTGGCGCGGCTCGATGCGGCGATCATGCCGCGCTCGCTGGCAACGGTGTTGTTTATCCGGGCCGCGAAAAGGACATCGAGTCCCTAGCAAAACCAGCTGCCAGCCCTGCGCATGAGCAAGCTGCCCATGCAACTTTCGGGTTGTTCGCGGGGTTACTGTTGTGCGGCGAGTACGCCCAAGGCGTATACTTTGCCCGGTCACAAACGGCGATTTGGCCGAGGAACCCACGTCATGTCGATGTTACGAAATGGATTCGTTGGACTTTTTCTGGCGTCCGTCGCGATTGCGGATGACGCGACTGCCGGCGCTCGGCTCACGTTCACGAAGGACGTACAGCCCATCCTCCAAGAGAACTGCCTAATTTGCCACCGTCATGGCGGCGATCAAATCGCCGGCATGGTCGCGCCGATGTCGCTGGACGGGTATGAAGAAGTGCGGCCGTGGGCGAAGGCGATGGCCAAAGTCGTCGCCGCGCGCCAGATGCCGCCTTGGGACGCTTCCGACGCCTCCAACGGCGTATTCGCCAACGAACGCCGCCTGAGCGAAGACCAAATCGCCACGATCGTCCGCTGGGTTGAGAGCGGCGCCTCGCGGGGTAATCCAGTCGACGCGCCCGCGCCAAAAGTATTCGAGGATAAAGGCGGCTGGGTCATCGGCCAGCCGGACCTAATCGTCCGCCTCGACAAGCCCTACTTCGTCAAGGACGATATCGCCGACGATCAGCCCGACTTGACCATCACCATCACGAAAGAGATGTTGCCCGAGCCGCGCTGGATTCAGGCGATCGAATGCAAGCCGGACAGTGAAGTCGTGCACCACATTGTCGGCATGGCCACCGCGCCGCCCTACGAGGGCCGGCCGCAGGAACAGTTCTCCGCCGGGTCGATTGCAGCGGGCGAGGATCCGATCATGTATCCGCCCGAGTTCGGCAATTTGCTGCGCGCGGGCACGAAGATTCATTTGTCGATGCATTACCACAAAGAAGTAGGCCCGGGCACGGGCGTGTGGGACCAGTCAGCCGTCGGCTTCAAGTTTCACCCGAAAGACGCGGTGATTAAGTACAACGTGCATCGCGGGGGCATCGCCAACGCCTCGTTTGAAATACCGCCGCACCAACCGGACTGGAAAATCGGCGCGGGTGAAATCTTCGCGAAGGACACGCTGATCCTCGCGCTCCATCCGCACATGCATTTCCGTGGCAAGAGCATGGTCTACACCGCGTACTACCCGGACGGCACGACCGAATTGCTGCTCGACGTGAATCGTTACGAGTACGAATGGCAGACGAATTACATTTACAAACAGCCGAAACTCATTCCCGCCGGGACGCGAATCGATGTCATGACGGTCTATGACAATTCCGCCGCGGCCAAGGAAAAATATCCCGTAATCGATATCGAAAAGCCCGTCCGTTTCGGCGCGCCGAGCACGGATGAAATGATGATCCCGTTCCTCGACTACGCTGAACTCGACGCGGAGTCCGCCAACAAGTTCCGCGCAACGGGGACGACCGGCGACTAGACAGCGCGTCGGGAAATGACGAGCGCGCCCAAAACGCGCAACTGTTCGATAGGCAGTCCGCGAAATTCGGGGTCGAAGTAGGGCCGCTCGCGCTCCGCGAGTTCTTGGAATTCGCTGCTTCGGACAACGGTCGATTCAAATCCGTGGCGCGCGAGGGCATCGAACCAATGGCCGATTCGCCAACGGTTTTGATAGCCGGAACCGCCGCTGCCGGTCGTCAGAAGTTTCCAGCCGGCCCGCGAGTACTTCAGCATCTCGAACGGGTAGCGAAAGAAGTGGTCGCGCAGGTCGATTGCGTTGACCATGAAACCTCCAGGCTTGAGAATGCGGCCGCATTCGCGCAGGACCGCGTCGGGGTCGCGGAGGTGTTCGAGCACGGAGGCCGAAAATACGCCGTCTATTGAATTGGACGGCAGGCCTGTGTTTTCCCAGAGATGGCGAGAGAGTTCGATCCCGCCGGGCAGTCCGTTCGAGCCCGCGGCCGTGAGCAACGCGTCGTTTCTCGGAAGGGGATACTCGGGGTCCTCTCGGGCGAACCGGAGGAGACTGTCGAAACGCTCCCGGAACCGCGCGTAGTCGGGATTCGGGCCGATGAAGGGCTCGAGCAAGATAAGGCGACGGACGCCGCTGAGCAGTAATGGCGCAGTGGCGGGGTTGTAAAACCCCGTGCCGGCTTCAAGGACTGTGAGGGAAGCTGCTGGGCCAAAGAGTTCCACTAAGCCGGCTTGCTTGATGGCGTTGGTGTAGGTGCGCGACATCGATTCGTAGATGTCTTTCGGGGCCAGGTGTCGCTTAGAAAGCAGGCGATGCGCGACGAATTCCGGCAGCATGCGGCGGACGAGCCGCGCGCCGATATACGCCGGGTTCCTCCGCTTTAGCAATCTCGACAACACAGTGCCGTCCATCCGTCGCCTTCTATGGCTCGTATTTATTGCGAAACTCAACAACTATAGCGCGCACGGGATTTCGACATATATTTTATTAGGCGCGAAAGCACCAGAATCCGTGAAGGCTCGCTGTCGGGAACACCTGGGCGATGGGCGGACCGATAACGCGGAAGAGCCGTTGCAGCCGGAAGCGGATCACGTCCGGCATGCGCGGGTGATCGATCCAGGGGAATAGCCCGAGGCCAACTTCCCGGCCCAGCCCGATGACGCGTTGGCGCGTGAACCCCGCGGCGCGGTAGATGCGCCGCACACGGCGAAACGTTAGCGGGTGCTCCAGTTCTTGCGCCGCCCAGCGCCCGAACGGGGCCCAGGTGTCACGTTCGTAGAGGCCCAATCCTTCGTATGCGCGCTTGACAAGGCCCGCGACGTTTCTGTAGTTCGGCGCGGACAGAAACATGAATCCCTCGGACCGAAGCACCCGGCGGAACTCTCGCGCCGCGTCGAGTGGTTGCGGAATATGTTCGAACGCGTCGATGCAAAACACCGCGTCGAACGATTCGTCCGCGAACGGCAACCGCGCAGCATCGGCCCGCGTCAACGGGAAACCCTCGCCGCTTGGAACAAGGTCCGCTCCCAAGTAGCGCCCGCCCGCTTCGCGCACGAGCTCGCCGACAAGGCCGCGCCCGCAGCCGATATCGAGCACGCGAAGGCCAGTGAGATCGATTTCGAGTTCCGCGAAGACGCTCGCAAATAATTCGCGATCAATCGAGTCGATTCCCCCGAACGGCGAGCTCACCATCCGGGG
The DNA here is from genome assembly GCA_964467615.1 of uncultured Nitrospirales bacterium. GTDB lineage: Bacteria > Hydrogenedentota > Hydrogenedentia > Hydrogenedentales > CAYXRK01. The sequence goes on from CAYXRK010000013.1 coordinate 7,221, forward strand.
GTTTTGCTCGTAGAAGCGCTCGACGCGTTGGCGTGTGTCTCGGTCAGCAAGCAATGGTCGATATCCGGGGAAAAGCGTTCAATATTCGGGAAACCGACTTCGGGGCTCGCGCTGCCGAAACCTCAAAGCGTCAAATGATCATAGCTTGGGGTGTGATCTGCAAAACAACGCGATGACTAGCTTTCAAGGAATCGTCGCGTTTGCCTGATGATCTCCTCCGCGGCGTCTTCCAATACATAGTGGCCGCAGTCGTCGAAGCGGTGTATCTCGGCGTGCGGGAAGTGTTGCTCCCACAACGCGAGAAAATGATGATCAAAGACGAAGTCCTTCATTCCCCAGAAGATCATCGTGGGTGTGGCGCGAAATAACCCAACATTCTCCTGAACATTTGTGACAATGTCGTAGCTTTCGTCGCCCAGCCGCAGCGGAATGTCCTGCACGAACCTTAGCGTGGCGATGCGGTCGCGCCAGGTTCCGTAGGGATCGGTGTACATTCGGCGTACCTCGGGCGGAAGAGGTTTTCGCGTGACGCATACCCGCGCCGCCACCGCGCTGAACGCGTTGAACCCGCGCACGAGGAACGCGCCGAGTGCGGTGTGCCGCACGATCCACAGGGGCCATGGAAATGATTTTGTCTTTGGCAAATGGAAGGCCGATGTGTTCATGACCACGAGTCTGGCGATGCGCTCGGGATGGCGGACGGCGTAGGCCATGCCGATCATCCCGCCCCAGTCATGCACCACCAGCGTGATGTTCTTGCGCACGTCGAGCGAGTCCAGCAGCAGCTCGAGGTCTTCGACGCGGCGCGCCAACATATACGAATACAGTTCGTCGCCGGGCTTGTCCGAATAGCCGCAACCGATGTGATCGGGCACGATGCATCGGTGCTTACGGCGCAGGGCGAGGACGAGGTTGCGGTAGTAGAACGACCATGTCGGGTTGCCGTGCAGCATGACCACCGGCGGGCCAGCGCCTTCGTCGAGGTAGTGCATCTTCGCGCCGCCGAGATCGAAATAACGTCCCTCGAAAGGGTACAGCGGGTTCACCACGCGAGGCCCAGCATCATGCAATTCAGCCCGCTCCCGATGCCGAGAAAACCGACGCGGTCGCCCCGCTCGAGGAAGCCGCGCTCCGCCGCGAGCGCCGCCGTGATTGGCAGCGAGACGGTACCCATGTTGCCGAGAAACTCGTAGGTCGAAAAGTCTTTTTCCTCGGGCACGCCGATCGCGCGGAGGATTGAATCCTTGTTCGCCTGGCCCACTTGGTGGCAGATCACCTTGTCGAGGTCGTCCGCCGTCCAGCCCATCGCGTCGAGAAAGCGCGCCCACGTGCGCTTGCCCAACTCGACGCCGTGCCGAAGCACCGACGGCGCGTCGGTATACATCAGCGCGCGCGCAGCGCCGTTGCCTTCGGGTGCAAGGCCCCATCGACACAGCGCGTGATGCTCGGGTGCCGCTTCGATGACCCCGCCCAGCAAACGCGTGGTCGGACCGCCCGCGAGCGACTCATCGGTTAGCAGTACCGCCGCCGCCCCCGAGCCTCCGGTAAGCGTTGCAAGCGACTTCGTGAAAAACTCCATCGAACGATCCTCGATCATCCGCTCGATCATCGTCTCGTTGATTTCGCGGGCTGTCTCGCATGAAACCACAAGTCCTGCGCGAATCTGGCCAAGCTCGATGCGGTTCGCCACGTCGAGCATCCCGTTCAACACGCCGAGGCACGCGTTGCTAATGTCGTAGATCGCCGCGCTCCGGCCGATACCAAGTTCCGCCGCCACGCGGCACGCCGTCGCCGGCTCGTATTGCTCGCGGTTCACGCCGGTGTACAGCACCGCGCCGATGTCTCCCGCGCCCACGCCCGCCGTTGACATTGCTTTCCGCGCCGCTACCGCCGCGCCCGCCGAGACGGGATACTCGCGCTCCCACCAGCGGCGCTCGGCGATGCCGGTCAACGCCTCGAGCTGCCCAGGCGAAAAATGCAGCGCCTCATACACCGGCCCCAGCCGTTCCTCGAGTTCCTCGGACGAAACGACGACCGGCGCGAGTTCATACCCTATCGAGGCGACATGTACGCGCGAATAGTTCACAAGTAGGACCGATATTCCGAATTAACGTGGGGTCGCGACTCGTTTCGACGGGATCGCGATTGGCCGTGCAGTGTACTAAACGGAACAGGGCGGCGGCATTCGCCCGTTGGAGCGCGTGGGTGTTGCCTGGCCGCCGGTGATTGGCCAGAAGGTCGAAGAGTTGCTGTGGGAGGTGGAGGAGCGGGACAACCGGGTCTTGCAGCAGAAAGGGCTCAAGTAGGGATCGCGAAAGCGCAGAATGCGCGAAGTGAGAATTCGTCAAAATTGCGATCCCGTGGTAAAGTGATGAAGGTGACGTGACCTTGGACGGTAACGCCTTAGTCGTCGGCTCGTATTCTGTACTAGCGAGATTGATCCTTCCGTGGGAGAGGGTGAAGTGCGTCTTTCAAGGTACAACGGATTTGTCCAGCGAGCGATGGATCCAGCCGGGATCATCGCCGCGATGTTGATCGCTGCCCAAGTTGGTTTCGCCGCGACGTTCACAGTGACAACGCTCAACACGAACGATCCGGGCGGATTGCACGACGCGATGGCGAGCGCCAACAGCAATCCAGGGCCGGATGAGATCGTGTTTCAAACAGGGTTGACCGGCACGGTCATGCTCGGAACACTGGATTTTCTATTTATCCCGACTATTGACGACGGGACGGGGGGCGTTACGATTCGAGGGGACCATCGTATCCGGATTGCATGGGCGACGACCATCGGGAAATCCTCGAAAGGAACGAGCCCGGACGGATTCACCATCGTGAGCGCGGACAACATTATCGAGAATTTTGAGATCGAGGCGCAGCAGGGCGCGGGGATCGAAATAACCGGACTGGGGGGGACGAACAATATCGTCCGAGGATGCACCATCGGAACGAGTGCGACGGACAACGCGACGTTCCCAGGAAATGATGTCGGCGTGCAAATTAGTTTCGGCGCTTCGGGCAACATCATCGGCGGCACGACGGCGGCGGACCGTAACATCATTTCGGAGAACCTGTCAGCGGGCGTCCACATCGTAAGCGCGAACAACAACACGGTCATTGGTAACTACATTGGGACCACGTCCGACGGCGCGGGCGACCTCGGGAACGGGATCGACGGAGTCCTCGTGAGCGGAACTTCCGCGGACAATGTCTTCGGCGGAACGACGGCTGCCTCGGGCAATGTGATTTCCGGCAACGGTGGACAGGGAATCCTGATTTCAGGTACGGGGGCAACGGGGACGATCGTACAGGGGAACTATATCGGTCTTAACGCGGCGGGGACGGCGGCTGTCGCAAACGCAGGCGATGGCGTGCGGTTGTCGGGGGTGGATGGGGCGGAGATTGGCCGCTTGGCGACGGGAACGCGGAACGTCATCAGCGGCAATACTGGAAACGGGATTCAACTTGTCGGTTCGTTAAATGTCTTCGTTGCCCGAAACATGGTTGGCACCAACGCGAACGGCAACGCGCCAGTAGGCAACGGGTTGGCGGGCATTGTAGTCACCGGTACAAACTCGAATTTGACGATTGGGGCGGCGGGCGCGGGAAACGTTTTTTCCGGAAACGCGTCGAGCGGAATTCTGATGTCCGGTGTCGTCGATACCGGGGTATCAATTCAGGGCAACTTGGTGGGCACGGACAGGCTGGGCGATTCGACGGTGCCCAACGGCGGGCATGGCGTCCGATTGCAGCCGCCGGCCGCATCGGTGGAAATTGGGGGAACGGGGGCCGGAGACGGCAACACCGTGTCCGGCAACGCTGGCGATGGGATCAGCATCTCGGCGTCGAACTCGAACCTTGTCGAAGGCAACTTCATCGGAGTCAATACAGCAGGGACCGCGTCGCTTGCGAATGGGGGATCGGCGATATCTGTCACCGCCGGCGGAGCGTTCAATCAGATCGGCGGGAGCGCATCCGGCGCGCGAAACGTCATCGCGGGCGGCCCCGGCGCGCTTTCGCCGCACATCGGGCTGCTCATCGACAATTCGCCGTCGAACGTAGTGCAGGGGAACTATATCGGTACGAACGCGGCGGGCGACGCGGCGATTGGGACCTCCGGTCAAGGGGTCTTCATTAATGGATCGGGTTCGATAGGAAACACGATCGGCGGATCGCTTGCGGGCGAAGGCAACGTGATTTCCGGGAACGGTTTGGACGGCGTCACGATACTTGGCGGGGCGTCGGGGAACTCGATACAAGGTAACGTGATTGGTCTTGCCGCCGACGGAGACGCGGCGCTGGGCAACGGTGCGAATGGGATTCTCATCGACGGCGCAGGGTCGACGCTCATCGGGGGGTTGGTCCCCGAGGCGCGCAACGTCATCTCCGCGAACGGCGAGTATGGAATTCAATTGGCGAACCCTGCAACGGATTCGACCGAGATCAAGGGAAACTACATTGGGCTTGATGCGACCGGCGCGAGCGATCGAGGAAATACGCTGGCGGGTATTCTCGCGTTCGACACGACCGACACGAGTATAGGTTCCGGTGAGGCGGGAGGGGGTAACGTCGTTTCGGGAAATGGCGGGGACGGAATCGTCGTGGATGGGCCGCAAACGACGGCGCCCATCATCAAGGGCAACTACATCGGAGTCGACGCTAACGGCGCCGCCGCTGTCGCGAATAGTCTCGCGGGACTGGCCGTGAAAGGGGGCGCGTCGGGGTTCACCATCGGCGGCGTGCTTGATGCGGAACGGAACGTCATTTCGGGAAACACGGAGGACGGCGCGTTCCTCGACGGCGTATCGAACCTAAATTTGTACAACAACTACATCGGCGTGGCGGCGGACGGAACGAGTCCGTTGGGCAACGGCCTGGACGGCGTCCTCGTCGTCAACAGTTCTCTGAGCATTGAAGTGGGCGGAACGGCAGCGGGACAATCGAACGTCATCGCGCACAACGGAACGAACGGGGTCGAACTGGATTCGACGGCCAATCGCGTGTCGATCCGGCGCAATGCAATTCACACGAACGGGAGCGGGGGGATCGCTATCGCCGCCGGCGGGAACGGCGGCTTAGTTGCGCCGACGATTACCGCGATAGGGTCGGTCACGGGTGTGGCCCCGGCGGCGACCGAGGTGGAAATTTTTACAGACGACGAAGACGAAGGCCGCGTGTATCTCGACACGGTCGTTTCTGGCGGAGGTTTTTCCAGCACGATCGACATTTCGGCGCTCCAAGGAGAGTTTTTGACCGCGACGGCAACGGACGACATCGGAAACACGTCGGCGTTTAGCAGCGCGTTTCAGGTGCCGGTGTTTCCGTTGTTGACCCGTGAAGGTCCCGGAAACGGTTTTTACATTGCGGGCCAGACGATCAACGTTACGGCGACCATCGATTATACGAGCACAGCGCCAATAACATCGTTTCTACTCACGGAAACCATTCCTGCCGGTTGGACCTTTGATTCCATCGCTTTCGTCAGCAGCGCGCTGGCCGCCGTGCCGCAAACCGGCCAGGGCGGCCCGCTCGTTTTCTCATGGACTGTAGCGCCCGCATTTCCGTTGACGTTGACGTACCGATTGGTCGTGCCTGCGGCCGAGACGGCGACGGTCCAGATTTCGGGCCATGCAACATTCGACTTTGGCGCTGGAGGGATCGACGGCGGGATCGTCACCACGGAGATCGTTCCGGACACCGCGCCGCCCGAAATCACGCTCGTCAACGGCCCAAGTCTGAGCATCGAGTGTGGCGACACATTTGTCGATCCCGGATTTACGGCACTCGACAACGGGAACATCGACTTGACCGCGGACGTGAACGTCGCGGGGACTGTCGATGGCGGGAACCCGGGACTCTACTCGCTGACGTACTCGGTAACCGACGCGTCGGGCAATCTCGCGCAGGCGGTGCGGAGCGTGACCGTCGAAGATACGACAGCGCCCGTGCTCACGTTGCTTGGCGAGAACCCCGTCATCTTGGAATTGAACCAGGCGTATGTTGAACCCGGCGCAACCGCGGACGACGCGTGCGAAGGCGATCTGTCCGGTCTGATTCAGACTGCAGGCGTGGTCGATACGAGTTCGGCGGGCGTGTACCTCGTTACGTACACGGTGCAAGATGCCGCCAACAATGTTGCGTCCGAACAGCGTAGCATTCAGGTCGGCGAAGCCGTGCCGCCGACTGTCGCGCTGGGCGCGCCGTCAACGTTGCTGACGAGGGCCGGGCCGGTCACTCTTGCAGCGGACTATACGGACGCGGCGACGATTTCGCTCAATCCGGACGACGTCATCGTTACGGCAACCGACACGGCGGCGGTGGCGACCATCGAGATCGCGGGAACCGGACTCGTGCAGCGAACGATCACGCTTTCAGGCTTGAGCGGAGACGGTGAGCTTCGCATCCGAGTTGCCGCGGGCTCGGCGCAGGACGCGTTCGGCAACCCGGCGGCGGCGTCAAACGAGAGCGGCCCGATCACCGTCGACAACACCGTGCCGGTTTTGTCGGTGCTGGGCATGGATCCGGTGTTCGTGGAGCAGGGGGTACCGTACTCGGACGCCGGAGCGGTGGCGACCGACACGGTTGACGGCGATGTCGCGGTGACGGTCGAAGGGCTGCCGATCAACACGAACGTCCTTGACGATTACGTTGTCACGTATCGGGCCGTGGACACCGCGGGTAATGAATCGCTCGCCACGCGCACGGTATTGGTCCGGTCCGGTGAAACGACCACGTATTACGTGGACGCGGCGGCGACGACGTTGGGCGACGGGAGCAGCGAGCGCCCGTTTGCGACCATTTCCGAAGCGATCGACCGCACCGAAGGGGACCGCGGCGAACGCATCCTCGTGCGCGGAGGGATCTACGCGGAACGGTTTGCGCTGAAATCGTTCACGATACTGCGCAGCGATGAGGGCGCGTTCCATACAATTATTTCCGGTGAAGACGCCAACGCCGACGTAGTCACTCTGGCGGACGGATGCGCTCTAGTGGGGTTCACCGTTATCGGCGGCGGGTCCGCGAATTTGGTCCGAGTGACGCAGGATAGCGAAGCCGCCGTTCGCAATTGCGTGTTCACGCGTGGGGCCGTGGGGATATCGGCGGACGCCGGGGCGGAGGTGGACTTCAACAACAACGTCTTGTATGAGCTCGCGAGCAAGGCCATCGTAGCCGATTCGACGGCGTTTTACAGCGCGCTCCGTAGCTGCATTTTTCAGAACAACGCATTGGACTTCGATCCCGATTTGCCGCGCGCGGGTGGATTCAACCATTTCCCAGGCACGGATTTGGTGTTCGTCGACGCGGACGAACTGAATTTTCATCTGCGCGCCGACGTTCCCGCTCGCGACACCGGTGACGACCGGCCGGCATTCGCCGATCGCGACGGGACACGCAACGACGCAGGGGCCGATGGCGGGCCGTATGGCGTGCGTGACTTTGCGCCGCCGCAAGTCGTCACTACATCTTCCGGCGTCGAGGGAGAAGTCCGCGCGCTCGAAGGCGAGGCGCCGTTCGCGGTATCGCTTGACGGGAACGACTCCTCGGACGAGTTCGGCGTGCTCTCGTACCTCTGGGACTTCGATCTGTTCGACAACGTGGATGGCGATTCGGCGGCGCGGGCCGCGCTTCATACCTACGAGGAGGCTGGCACCTTCCTGGGTTCGCTTCGTGTGACGGACACTAACGGCAACGTCGGCGAGCGGACATTCACGGTGCGCGTTTCCGAGGGCGTGAACCAGCCGCCGGACGCTGTGGCCTCCGTGTCGCCGAATTCGGGGCCCGCGCCTCTGCCGGTGATTTACGAAGGCGAGGGCGTTGATCCGGATGGCGGCGCTGTCACGTATGAATGGATCGTCAAGGACCAGACGCCCGCGACTTCGCCCGATTTCGGCGTCACGTATGCCGAATCGACGCCGTCGGGCAGTTATCGCGCAGCGCTCCTCGTGACCGATGACGAGGGCGCGCAGAGCCCGTCGCTGGTGTTCCTTACCCTCACGGACGACGCGCTCGTAACGAGCGGGGTGGTCAATCCGAACGAGGACACCGAGGTCGTCGTGGGCGAGCCTGGCGACCCGCTGGATGGGGCCTCCGTGTTCGTTCCCGCGGGCGCATCGGGCGAGCCAATCGTGGTGACCATTTCGCAGGTTGCCGCCGATCCGCTCCCGCTGGGCCAAGCGTTCGGCGTGTTGGTCGATTTTGGGCCCTCGGGCTATGTCTTCTCGGCCCCCGTGACCGTACGATTGCCGCACCCGGCCGAAACTCCCCACGACGACATCGTGGAAATTTTTTGGTACGACGAGACGAAAGACGCGTGGTCCACAGACGGCGTGATCAATGTCCGGCACTTAGACGGTGCGCCGGACCATTTCATCGAGTTTCAAACGAACCATTTCACCGTATTCAGCACCAAGTCGCTCGTGCCACGGACGATTACCGGATCGGTGATCTCGGCGGAGAACGGCGGACCCATCGAGGGCGCGATGGTGTCGCTCAACGAACAACTCCTGGACGTGACGACCGACGACACGGGCCTCTTCAGTTTCGGCGTGGATCTTCCGCCATCGGAGTACGAAGTGGCCGTAAGCGCCCCTGGTTTTGAGCCGGACGCGCAAAACTATCTTCTTACCGACAGCTCAGTCGGCGCGGTGAGTTTCGAACTTGTTCCCTCCGGCGGTGAAGGGGAAGGGGAGGGTGAAGGAGAGGGTGAGGGAGAAGGGGAAGGAGAGGGGGAAGGCGAAGGGTGCGCGGCGCGGGGAATGGACGACGGCACTGGTATTTCTGCGGCGGCGGATGTCGCGCTGATTCTTGCGTTCGCAATCGTTGCGCTGATGGTGTCCATGCGACGGCGCGAGACCCGTTAATTTCCGATTCGCCGCATTCTTTCCCGCCATCGGTTTCACCGTACCTTGTCGCTGCCTGCGGACGAGGTTTATTCTATGCGCCAGAGTTGAACACACGGGTTTGCGGACGTGGGATTGTCAGGAGCGACGGCGTATTGATCAACGCGATAGTCAGACCCGATCTGCGCCGCCACCAGGTAGTCGTCGCGCTAAACACTGCCAGCGATCGTCCGATCGAATTGCGCATTGGCGATACCGGTTACGAGATGCTTCAGCCGCCGGGAGAGGCGCGGATTGATGTGGGAGAACTGCCCGCGTGGACGCCTGAGGCCCCGGCGCTATCGGAGTTGCGCGTAACGACAGTAGGGGATAGCGGCGCCGTCGAGCGAATTCCGTTCGGATTTCGCGAGGTGTCCGTTCAAGAGGACCGGTTCTTTCTCAACCTTCGTCCGCTCTACATCAAAGGCGCGGACATTGACGCTTCCGGAACGCCGCGCGAAACGGTCTCGTGGCTCAAGAGCGCGGGGTTTAACGCGCTTCGAATCAATACGTTTCCACCTGGGCCGCTGCTCACGGCGGCGGACGAATCAGGAATGCTCGTGTTCGCCCGGGCCGACGGCGAAATCTCGCCGTTCGCGTCGCCGCCCGCCGCCGAACTCGTGGAGACACTGAACCATCCGAGTCTCGCAGCTTGGACGGTCTCGACGCTAAGCGCCGCCGAGCGCGTGCGCGCGGTTGATCCGAGCCGGCCGATCATCGTCGGCGACGGAAGCGGGCAATGTCTTCGGCCGTATCGCAAGGACGCCGCGCGATTCGAGGAACTGTCGGTCCCCGTCATTGCTTCCGCCGATCCGGTGTTGTTCCGCTTGGCGGAGAACATCGGCGCGGAGGGCGCCATGACGTTTGTGAGGCTAGGGGAATGGGGCCGGGTGTCCGGCGCGGTGCGCCAGGACGTTTTCGACGCTTGGCTTGCGGGCGCTGTGGCGTTGATCCAACGGGTTCGATTGAACGCGTCGCTATCGGGTTACTTTCTTTCGCTCGGATCACTGATCGACTCCGCGGGGGGCCGAAGCGAACGCGCGGCGGAGTTGTTGGCCCGCGCAAACGGCGACCTTGTGCCGGTCATTCGCATCCGCCGGATCAATCTCGGCGTCCGCGAGGAGACGCCGGTCGAGGTGGCGCTCATCAACGCGGCGCGATTCGAAGGACGCGCGGAACTGGTGCTGCATGTCGCGGGGCCGACGAACCAAACGCTCTGGAAGAAGAAGCGTGCGGTGAAAATCGGGCGCAAGAGCGGCCCGATCTGGTCGGGCGACGTGGCGGCGTCCGGCGCGCCGGGCGTGCATCACTTCGGCGCGAGCATCAGCACCGATCGGACCGCGGAATCCGAGCGGGCGTTCTACGTCATCACGCGAACGCCAGGGACCCCAATCGAAGCGCACGTGCTTGATCCAAATGCCGTTTGGGAGTCCGCATGGTCGAAGCTGGTCCGCGAACGGCCGATCATCGCGCCGATACACGTTGTTCCCCCGCTCGCGAATACGATTCGCGCGTATCCGGACGACGCGATGGGCCAAGTATTGGGCCAGGTGTGGGACGGCGCGGCTGCAATATTCTATGAACCGCCGCCGGATTGGAATTTGGTTGGGGAACAGCTCGATCCCCCGGTCACCGCGACACCGATTTCGGCGGCGCCCGGACCCACTGCGAGTCTTGCGGCGATTCATCCCGTGTTCGACGGACTGACCTCGGGCGAAATAATGAACGACGCGTACCGGCTTGTTCAGCCATCCGTGTATTTTCAGGAAACCGGCGAAGAGGACATTTGCCGCGCCGTCGGGATTGACGGCGAACGCGCCGGGACTGGCGTCCTCGTTCAGCACTATGGCGCCGGCCATTTGGTGTTCACCGGAATGCGCGTCATGGAGAACCTGGGACACGATTCGGTCGCGGACATCGTGTTCAGGAACTTCCTCTTGCACTTCAGCCGCCGAGCGGTCCCCGGCGAGGGGACAGTCCCGGTGCCCAAGAAGATCGTCGAGTGGTTGCGGCGGGAACGCACGGAACGCATACGGCGGTGGAAGGTGATTGGTGCATTCGCCGGGGCGGACGCGGCGTATCCGCCCGAACACGAATTGCGGTTCGACGCGACGTACCCCGGTTGGTATAACGCGGTGTCGTGGCGCGATTGGTACACGGTCGAGGACGATGGTTACGCGTTGGACATTGGGGCGGCAACAGCGCCGCCAGCCTTGCGCGGACGGATCGACCCGCACGGCACGGCATACGCCTACGCGGAAATCCATGCGGAAGCGCGGGGGACGTATCGTCTCAATCTTGATGCAAGCGGAACGTGGCGCGCTTGGCTCAACGGCGCGAACTACGACCGCGCGCAGCCCGAGGTTTTCTTGCGCCAGGGCAGGAACACGCTGCTCGTAAAGGTCGCGCAACATGGACGCGAGTCGCTCGTCCAGGCGACGATGGACCGAGATCGCCTCGCGTGGTGGCGATGACGGCGCGCGAACCGTGAAAGTCCTTCACCTTTTCAGCAATTCGAAATGGACCGGGCCCGCCGAGCCTGCGCTGAACCTCTGCGCGGCGTTGCGGCGGGAGGGAATCGAGACGGAATTCGCATGCGCTCCGGGCGCGCGGGTCGAGTCGAATCGAGTCGTGGTCGAAGCACGCGCGAGGGGCATCGAACCGATCCTCTCGATGCGCTTGCCAAAGTACCGGAACCCGCTCGTCAATCCGCTCGACGTGCGTCGGTTGCGGCGGCTGTTGAAGGGGACGCGATACGACATCGTTCACTGCCACCTTGACAACGATCATCGCATTGCCGTTGCGGCGGGCGCGCCGCACATCGTCCGCTCGAGCTATCACGGCGAGGGATTTCGATATCCCAGCCGCCAACGCAAGTTGTTTTGGGGAACATCATTTCTGATCGAACCATCGCAGGCGGCGCTGGAACACGACCTGCGTCTGTACGGATTCCCGCCAGACCGCGCTGCCGTCGCGCCGGGCGCGATTGATGTGGATCGATTCGACCCGAAGAGATCACTTTCGAACGCGCGCGCCGAACTCGGCATTCCGCCGGACGCGTTTGTCGTGGGCATTGTCGCGCGGATGCAATTGCACCGGCACTTCGAGGACCTGTGGGAGGCAACACACCAACTCGCGGCGGAGTTTCCTAAGTTGCATGTCGTCGTCGTTGGGCGCGGCACGAACGAAGAAATCGTGGGGCGGCGGCCGGTCCGCCAGCTTGGCCTCGAACACGTCGTCCACTTCGCCGGATTTCGATCGGGCGACGATTTTCTCGCCGCCCTCGCTGCGTTCGACGTGAAAGTCTTCCTTGTTCCGGGCACTGACGGCACCTGCCGCGCGGTGCGCGAGGCGATGGCGATGGGCAAGCCCGCTATCGTGGCGCGGCGCGGCATGTTGCCGGAGATTGTGCGCGACGGCGAAACGGGCATCGTGTTCGACAACTCGCCCGAATCGCTCGCGGTCGCGATTCGGACCCTCATCACGAATCGTAGCCGTGTGCGCACCATGGGCACGGCCGCCCGCAGACGGGCGCTCGCGCAATTTTCGCTCGAAGCGCACGCGAACACCGTGCGGAATATTTACGAAAAGGTGCTGGCGGCGTTGCCGCGCGCTTAGTCCTTCACGGGACGAATGAAGATGTTGCGGTACTCCATGACGCCGTGATCGCCTTGGAGGTAGATTGGTCCGGGCCGGAACTCGTCCGACCAGAGTGCGCCCCCGGTGCAACCGAGCACGGGTTGGTTGTCGATGATGGTGGTTCCGTTGAGCTTCACTGTCACGTGGCGATCCACGAGCGTCATGTCGAGCGCCTGCCATTCACCGGAGGGTTTTTCAGCCGCGACGCTGGGCGCAATGCGGCTGTAGACGGCGCCCATATTGTGCGAATCGAGCGGCTGTCCGAACGAATCGAGCACCTGCACTTCGTAGATGCCGCGCAGGTAGACGCCGCTGTTGCTCCCCTTGGGAACGCGCACTTCAAGCGTGAGATTGAAGTCAGTAAATTCGTCGACCGTGCGGAGGTTTCCGAAAAATTTCCCAGGTTTGCCTTCCTCTTGCCTCGCATCATTGAGCATCACGCCATCGACGACTTTCCAGCCGTTGGTCGCTTTTTCTTCGACGAGCTTCCAGGCGTTCAGGTCTTTCCCATCGAACAACGCGACCTTGTCGCCGAATTTGACTTTGGAAAGGTCCGGCGCGGGCGGGAGATCGGGGATCAATTTTCCCGTGAACTCGCGCGTGTCGACGCCCTTGCCGTTCTCGCGCGGCTGCACCTGTTTGAGCTTGAGCGTATCGCCCTCGCGCGTGGCGACGAGAAGCTCGGGATATTGCTGCGTCCGCGCGACTTGACCGTTCACGGTCCGTTTCACTTCGTGTATTCGAAGGACGGTGAGGGTGTCGCCATCGACCCACACCGCCTCGGAGGGGACGACGCTGCCGCCCCCCCAAAGGACGCTCGCGTCGAGGTATCCGTCCTCCTGCGTGACGCCGAGCCACCCGGCGCGATCTCCGGGGATCGTGAGCGCCCAGCGGCCAACGAAGGGGTTCTGCGCGCTTGCCGAGATCGCCGAAGCGAGCACCGTAGCGGTTATGCAAATACGTTTCCACATGGTCAATGTCACTCCTTCCAAATTCCGTTTTGCCGGACGTGCCGGGACTACTTCTTCTCTGCCGGGGGAACGACGTCTTTGAAGTTCGGCGTCGCGGCCGCTTCGCCTTCGCCCATCGACCAGCCGGCTGCCGCCACCACAATCTGCTGGAACGTCTCGTTGTCCCATACGTCCTCGCGGTGCCCCATGGCATCGTAGAACACGCGCCCCTTGCCGCGTTCCATGCACCACATGACCGGGTAATTGGGAATGTTGTACATGGCTTGCTTCTCGCGTTCCGCGCCCGGATCCATCAACGCGATCACGTGCATCTTTTCAGTATTCATGTTGATGAAGGTATACCACTCGTCTTTGAGTGTCAGGCCGTCCGGCGTGACCGCGCCGATCGGATGCGCGGCATCGACGAGCTTGAGCTTGCCCTCGAACTGCGCGCCGTGCCCGCCGAACTCCGCGCCGATGAACTCGATGTACTGCTGGCTGACCTCGTTCTTGAGGTGTTTACCAAAGGTGTCCGTCGCGCAGTGGAAGCCCATGAACCCGCCGCCGTTTTCGACCCACGCGAAGAGGTCCTTCAGGCCGTCCGGAGGAATCGCCGGATTGCCATCGCCATCCATCGTGGCGCCACCGCCGCCAGCCTTAAACAGATCGCCGGTAGTGTAGAAGATAACGAGGTTGTAGTTCTTCAGGTTTTCGGCCGTGATCACGCTTCCATCTTTTGTGCAGGTTAATTCCGCGCCGTTCTCAGCCGCGAGTTCGGTCAGCACTTTCTCTACATGGCTCGGTTTGCCGACCTTGTACGAGATGCTACTGTGTTCGAACCCGGAGGACTTGCTGAAAAACAAAACTCGGGCGGTATCCTGCGCGAGCGCAAGTCCGCAGAACATCGTGCATAGGGTAAGTGACATTGCCGTGCGTCGCATGATTGGGTCTCCTTGAAGCGATTCGTCTTGTGCTGCGGCTATCGGGTGCAGGCCGGACGGGACAGCGTAGCCATCGTCCGGCATCGAATCAAGCTTCCTGCGCGGCGCTTGAACGATGCCCGAAAAACTTACGGATTCCTAACAAAAATCAAATACTATGTGCGGGCTGCAACAGTTTCCGAATCGGAGTCGTTTGTCATGCCTGCTGAAAAGGTGCTCATCGTCGAAGATGAGGCCGATATTCTCGAGCTCATTCGCTACAACCTGGCGAAGGAAGGTTTCAATACCTCCGAGGCGTTGAACGGGGAGAAGGCCCTGCGCCTCGCGGCGCAGGAACGCCCGGACCTCATCCTCCTCGATATCATGCTTCCCGAAATTAGCGGACTTGAAGTCTGTAAGCGGCTCAAGTCCAGCCCGGATACGCGGTCCATACCTATCGTTATGGTGACCGCGCGTGGCGAAGAGGCGGACATCGTCGCCGGTCTCGAACTGGGCGCGGACGACTACGTGACGAAGCCGTTCAGCCCGAAGGTGCTCCTTGCGCGGGTAAAGACTGTCCTGCGGCGCGCGGCCTCCGGCGAAAAAGACGGCCCGATTCGCGTGCATGGTGTCGTGATCGATTCGCCGCGGAGGGAGGTCACGATTGACGGGCAAAGGGTAGACCTCACATTTACGGAGTTCGGGGTGTTGCATGCCTTGGCGCGGCGGCCCGGGCTGGTGCTCACCCGCTATCAGATCGTCGACGCGGTCCGCGGCGAGAACTACATCGTTACCCCCCGCGCCGTGGACGTGCAAATCGCCGGACTGCGAAAAAAGATGGGTGATGCCGGCGAATTCATCGAGACCGTGCGCGGGGTGGGATACCGGTTTCGGGAATAGAGACAATTCCCGCACGGAAGCGGGGTCAGGGCAATTTTTCGTAGGCCTTGGGCATGGCCAAAATGGATCGTGTGGTAGACTTTGGATAGGCTGCTGCACACGTCATTTCCGCCAATGTCCGACCCCATGTCCACCCCATCCCACGAGGCGCCGCGCGGCGCGG
Organism: uncultured Nitrospirales bacterium; assembly: GCA_964467615.1. GTDB lineage: Bacteria > Hydrogenedentota > Hydrogenedentia > Hydrogenedentales > CAYXRK01. Next base: position 22,672 of record CAYXRK010000013.1, read on the forward strand.
AACGCCGGCGAGCGCAACGGGTCGACACCAGCCGAATTGCCTACTACTCGAGGGCTGACGGGACTACGCCCTTACGCCAGGGAACCGTCGTCAATATGAGCGCGAGCGGGATGAGAATTCGCGCCAGTGACTCAGAAGAGAACGGGACTGAACTGACTATCGAGTTGCGGCCCGAAGGCAAGGGCAAGGACGAGGAAGCCGTGATATTTCGCGGCCGGGTGGTCTCGATCCGGCGGGGCGAAGGCGCTGAAATTGAATTGGGCATCCGGCTGATACCGCACCGGCCCGGCGGGGTCGTTTCGGGCGGCGGCCGCGGCGCGGGACGGCGCTATTACCGGCCTGAAAGGAACGGTGGCGACGGGCCGTTCGCGCGCCGGATTCGGCCCGAACGGCCAAGCGCGCGCCGGAAGCATCGGCGATATCTCTTGTTGATCGCTTTGTTGACGTTGTTAGTTCCTCTGCTGCTTCCCGGAGCGCGAAGGGGCGAACGCTCGGAAAATTTGACCTACGACAGATCGCCCGATCACCGGGCGTTCGTTCGAGCGCCGCGAGTTCCTTCAGTCGACACAGGCGCCGTTCGCGCGATACGCGACGATGCGCCTCCGAGCACGCATCGGATTGTCGAGTATTCCCCGCCCAATATGACGCGAATCGGGCCGTTCATTCAGGCGCGTTCCGGGTATGACGCATCGCCCCGAGTTGGATACGCATCAATTGCGAATCCTGCGCTCGTTCTTCCGGCGAAGTCCGCGCACGCCAAGATCGTGCAACTGCTCGCGCGAGCGGAACGCGCCGATGCGATCGGCGAACGTGGGCTTGCACTTGCGTTGGCCCGCGACGCCTACAACACGGCATCGGCGCTTTCAAGCGTTTGGGAAGATACCGCGCGCGCGACGCTTGACGATCTCAAACACGGCCGGCCGCTGGCGAAGCGGTTGCGCGACATGGCTGGCCTCGTGACACTTGGCGACGCCGCCGCCTCGCCGTCCGGCGAAGGGACGAAAATCGAAGTGCGTATCGACCGGTCGCGTTTCACGATGACCGTGTTCCGTGGCGGCGTCCCGTTGCGCGCTTACGCCGTAGGCGTTGGCGAAGACGGCGCGACGCCCGCGGGACGTTTTCGGATCGCCAATAAGTTGACCGATCCCGATTGGTACAACCGGGGAAACGTGGTCCCCGCAGGCGACCCCGCCAATCCGATAGGTCATCGCTGGATGGGCCTTGGGGGAGAGGAAGCGGTGACGTCCGTTGGAATTCATCCAACCGCTGAGCCGGACTCGATTGGTTCCGGCCTAAGCCAAGGATGTATCCGCATGTGGCCCGAGGACGCGGAGTCGTTGTTCCGGCTATGCACGATTGGGACGCCGGTAACGGTCGAGTAAGAGACGTTCAACGTACAACGTACAACGTACAAAGTTCGCCCCGGGACTTGCATGAGGCATGTGGCGTAAGTTCCTGTTGGGGTGATGGTTAGGCCGTGACCGGGCGATGAAACGCTTGATCGAGACACTGCCGCAAAGTTAGACTTTCGTCAGTCTTGGGGTTCCGAGCGCCAATACGAGTTTGAAATTGAACGATTCTCGGGATTGTGCTATCGTATTTGGTTCTCACAGTATTGCCCCCAATCTGCCACCTAAACGTCGGCGGAGGGGCCATTGCCGGGATCAGCGGAAGGTACTACGTGAACGTTCGCATGAAGGTCGGCCTGGTGGGTTGTGGAAACATCGGCGCCGACATCTGTATAGCCCTGCAACGGGGCGCTATCCCGGCGGAAATCGTCGCGTTGACGGACGTCGATACGTCCCGCGCGAAGGTCCTGCTGCGGTCATTTCAGTTGAATGCAACAGTGTGCGGCCTCGAGCAGAACGCCGCCAAAGTCGACTTTTTGGTCGAATGCGCGCATGCCGACGCCGTGGAAGACGCCGTTGAGGCGTGTATCCGCAATCATACGGACTGTTTGATTTTGAGCGTCGGCGGCTTGATGGCGAACCCCGAGTTGTTTGAGCGCGCGCGCGAGTGTGGTCTCCAAATTCGTATTCCGTCCGGCGCGTTGTGCGGGTTGGACGGTGTGCGTTCGGCGATGGAAGCGGGGTTACACAGCGTGACATTGACGACGCGCAAACCCGTCAAGGGTTTGCAAGGCGTGCCGTATCTCATCGAGCGCGGGATCGATCTGAACGAGATCGACGAGCCTATCGTCGTTTTCGAGGGATCCGCATGGGAGGCGGTGAAGGCGTTCCCACAGAATGTGAACGTTGCCGCTTCGTTGAGTTTCGCGGGTATCGGGCCGCACGAGACGAAGGTGCGCGTCATCGCCGATCCTCACGCGACGGTCAACTCACATGAGGTCGTCGCGGAGGGCGCGTTCGGGCGGCTTCGCTCGGTCACGGAGAACTTGCCGTCGCCGCGCAACCCGAAGTCGAGTTATCTCGCGTCGTTGTCGGCCGTGTCGGAAGTGCGGGCGGCGGCAGTGGACTTCGCGGCGCGGACGCCCATGGCCGCGGGCTTGGCGTCGAACATCTAACGCGGGCCAGGGTGATTTTGCAGTAGATTCAGCGCGCATCTCGTATGCCGCGCAAACGGAGAAGATGACATGTACGCAGTGGTGACGACCGGCGGAAAACAGGTCCGGGTGAAAGCAGGCGACGTGATTCGCGTCGAAAAAGTGGACGGCGACGTGGGTAGCTCGATTGAACTCGGGCCGGTCTCGTTGGTGGCGAAGGAAGACGGCCTCATCGTCGGGCCTGACAGGCTGACGGGCGCAAAAGTCGTGGCGCAGGTGATGAACCACGGCCGGCGCAAGAAGGTCCGCGTGTTCAAGTACAAAAAGCGCAAGCAATATCACCGGACGTTCGGCCACCGGCAGCAATACAGCGAAATTAAGATCACCGACATTCAAGTGTAGTAGACCGGGGACGCGTCCCCGAGGAGTAGAACGTCATGGCCCATAAGAAAGCAGGCGGCAGTTCGCGCAACGGGCGCGACAGCAACTCGCAGCGTCTCGGCGTCAAGCGTTACGGCGGACAAGAAGTGCTTGCGGGCAACATACTCGTGCGCCAGCGGGGTACGGCGTTTCACCCTGGCAAGAACGTCGGCATTGGCAGCGACGATACACTCTTTGCGACGGTCGACGGCATCGTCCAATTTCGGCACATGCGCAAGGACCGCAAGTGCGTGGATGTGATTCCGCACGAGGCGAACTAGCCATGGCGGCCGTCCCTGATGTTTGTCGATCGCGCGCGCGTCAAAGTGTCCGCCGGCACCGGCGGGAACGGGTGTAGCAGTTTTCGGCGCGAGAAGTATGTCCCGCTGGGTGGGCCGGACGGTGGTGACGGCGGCGACGGCGGCGACGTGATAGTCGAAGCGGACGTCCGGTACCAGTCCCTCCTCGATCTCAAGTATCACTCCCACTGGAAGGGCAAGCGCGGCCTGCACGGCAAAGGCAAGAACATGCACGGCCGCGGGGGCGAGCCCACCATGATTCGAGTGCCGCCCGGCACGATAGTCAAAGACTACGACACGCTCGAAGTCCTCGCCGATTTGGCGCATCCTGGTGATTCCCTTTGCGTAGGCCGAGGCGGCCGCGGCGGCAAGGGCAACGCGCGCTTCATGACCTCGACGAACAAAGCGCCCCGGTTTGCGGAACTCGGCGAACCTGGCCAGGAAATCGTGCTGTGGTTTGAGCTCAAGCTGATCGCCGAGGTCGGTCTCGTCGGGTTGCCCAATGCCGGTAAATCGACTTTCCTTTCGCGCGTGAGCGCCGCAACACCAAAAATCGCCGACTATCCCTTTACCACCCTTTCGCCGAACCTTGGCGTTGCGATGCTCAGCGACCACCGCACGCTGACCGTCGCGGACATTCCCGGTATCATCGAAGGCGCGGCGGAGGGCAAGGGCCTCGGGCATGAATTTCTGCGGCACATCGAGCGCACGAAGGTACTGTTGTTTTTGATAGACCTGGGCGACGATGACCCGTCGGCAACGCTTGCGATCTTGCGCGCTGAGCTCGATCAATACAGCGCCGAGTTCGAGCATCGTCCGTTCAAAGTCGCGTTCAACAAATCCGACATTCCCGCGAACCGCGAGACGTTCGAGTCTATTCGGGATGTGCACCCCGGCAGCGTTATGATCAGCGGCGCGACGGGCGAAGGCATCGCCTCGCTCGTCGAGGAATTGTGGGGGCTCGTACAGCAGGCGAAACGGGACGAGGCCGCGCTCCTCGCGGGCCGGCCCGTCGAGACCGGCGAGTACACGTACGAAGCGCCGTACACCGTCTCGCGCGTCGTCGGCGGCTATCGCGTCGAGGGGGAGCGGGTCGAGCGTACCATGAAGATGACCGATTTCAGCAATGAAGAAGCCGTAAGGCACATGCAGAAGCGCCTCGAAAAAATGGGGATCTTCAAGGCCCTCAAGCGCATGGGCGCGCAAGACGGCGAGACAATTGTGATCGGCGAATTTGAACTCGAGTACCACAGTTGACCCCGTCATGGCCGCCGCCTTCTCCGACATCAAGACGCTCGTCGTAAAGATCGGCACCACGCTGCTGACGGGCAATCACGGCTTCGAGCGCGCCGTCATCGAAGACGTCGTGAAGGACATCGCCAAGCTCAAACGCGAGCGCGGCATGAACGTCATCATCGTGTCGTCCGGCGCGATGGGCTGCGGCATGGATCGCCTGGGCATGAGCACTCGTCCGTCGTCGCTGCCGGAGAAACAGGCAACGGCCGCAGTCGGCCAATCGCGCTTGATGCACGTATACGAAGAGTTGCTCGATGCCCACGGCGGAGGCCTCCATGCGGCGCAGGTGCTTCTGTCCGCCCGTGATCTCGACGACCGGCGCGGCTACCTCAACGTGCGCAATACGTTGAACGCGCTGTTCGACTTCGGCAACGTCATCCCCATCATCAACGAAAACGACTCGACCGCCACCGAAGAAATCCGGGTCGGCGACAATGACACGCTTTCGGCCATGGTCGCGTCCAAAATAAACGCCGACTTGCTGATCATCCTGAGCAACGTCGACGGGCTTTACGACAAGGACCCTTCGACCGATCCCAGCGCGCGGCTCGTTGATCGCGTCGAGGCCGTCACGGCGGAGACCGAGGCGCTCGCGTCCGGCACGCGCGCGGCGACCTCCATCGGCGGGATGAAGACGAAGCTGAGCGCGGCGCGGATCGCCTGCGTCACGGGCACCCCGATGGTCATTGCGAACGGGCGACGTCCCAACGCCGTCAGCGAGATTCTCGCTGGGACGTGTCCGATGACGTACTTCGGCGCTTCACTAAACGCGATGCCCCATCGCAAGCGGTGGATTGCGTTTGGACGGTCCCCTCGAGGCGCGGTCATCGTGGACGACGGTGCGCGCGAGGCGCTCCTCGGCAAGGGCCGCAGCCTCCTGCCCGCGGGCGTGGTCGCTGTCGAAGGCGCGTTCGAGTTGGGCGAGGCGGTCAACGTGAAAGATTCGACGGGCCGCGAGATTGCGCGCGGACTCAGCAACTACGCCAGCCGCGAGGTCGAAGTCATCAAGGGCCACAAATCGACGGAAGTAGAGCGCCTTCTCGGATATCGGGATTTCGATGAGGTGATTCACCGCGACAACTTGGTGATTTTGTAAGACCTGCGCATGAATACGCGATACTTTTGGTATGCTTTTGGTTGTACCGCCGCCATCTTGGCGGCAATTGGCCGGCTGGAAGCCGGCGGTACAAGAATGTGCGAGGTGGATCATGGCCGTCGCAATAGCGCCACTACACGATGAATTGCGCGAAATAGGCCGCAACGCCCGGGCGGTATCGGCCGAGTTGCGCTCGATGACCAGCGCGCCCAAGGACGCCGCGTTGCGCGAGATCGCCCGGCGCTTGCGCGAATCCGCCGCCGCGCTTCAGGCGGAAAATGAAAAGGACCTCGCTGCGGGCCGGGAGAAGGGCCTGCGCGGCTCGCTGCTCGATCGCCTCGCGCTCACGGATGCGCGCATCGAGGCGATGGCCGAAGGCCTCGAACAAGTCGCTGCATTGCCCGACCCCGTTGGCGAAATCGTCACGCAGCAGATTCGGCCCAACGGCTTGCGCATCGCCCAAATCCGTCAGCCCATCGGCGTCGTGGGCATAATTTATGAAAGCCGTCCGAACGTCACGGCGGACGCCGCGGCGCTCTGTCTCAAGTCCGGCAATGCCACGGTACTGCGCGGCGGCTCCGAGGCGATCCATTCGAACCTCGCCATCGCGCGTGTGTTTATCGCGGGCATGAAGCACGCGGGGGTCCCAGAACACGCAGTGCAAATGATCTCGACGACGGACCGCGCCGCCGTCGGCGAAATGCTCAAGCTGCATGAGTTCATCGACGTCATAGTCCCGCGCGGGGGCAAGGGTCTTATCGAGCGGATCATGAACGAGTCGCGCATACCGGTCGTCGCGCATTTGGACGGTGTTTGCCACACGTACGTGCACCGCGCAGCCGACCTCGGAATGGCGAAGAGCATTTGCCTGAACGCGAAACTCCAGCGTCCAAGTGTGTGCAACGCGATGGAAACGATGTTGGTGGATGCGGCGATCGCGGAGCCGTTTCTGCGCGACATCGGCCCGGTGTTCGAGCGCGCCGGCTGTGAACTGCGCGGCTGCGAGCGCACACAGGCGATCATCAAGTGCGTGCCTGCGACCGAGGAAGATTGGACTACCGAGTACCTCGACAAAATCTTGTCGATTCGCGTGGTCGATTCGCTCGAGGACGCAATCGACCACATCAACACCTTCGGTTCACACCACTCCGACGCGATTGTGACCGACAGTTACTCGGCCTCCGAGCGGTTTCTCGACGCCGTGGACAGCGCGACGGTCTACGTCAACGCTTCGACCTACTTCACCGACGGCTATCAGTTCGGCCTGGGCGCGGAAATCGGCATCAGCACGAACAAGCTGCACTGCCGCGGCCCCATGGCCCTCAAGGAACTGACGACCCTCAAATGGGTCATCCGCGGCAACGGCCAAATCCGCACCTGATGGCCGAGGCGGCGCGGCCAGAACGCATCGGCGTGTTCGGAGGCACCTTCGACCCGATTCACAACGCGCACCTCGATATAGCGCGCGCCGCAATGAAGCACGCGGGCCTCGATCGCGTGCTATTCGTCGTGGCAGCGCGGCCGCCACACAAGCAAGACGATACCTTCGCCGCGCCCGCCGCGCGCTTCGCCATGGTCGAGGCCGCGTTGCGCGGCGAGGCCGGCATGGCGCCGTGCGACATTGAACTGCGCCGCGCGGGGCCTTCGTACACAGCCGACACACTCCGGGAATTGAAGCGCATGCATCCCGTCGCGGAGCTATTTCTCATCCTCGGCATGGACGCCTGCATGGACCTGCCCCAGTGGCGCGAGCCCGAAACAATCGTCGCCAACGCAAGGATCCTCGCCGTACCTAGACCCGGCGGCGACGGCCACGTCCCGCCCGGACTCGCATCGAAGTGCGTTGTCCTCCCGTTCAAAGAAACGGAACTATCGTCGACGGACATCCGCGACTTGATCGCGTCGGGCGGCGGCTATCGCGCGCACGTCCCCGCTGCCGTCGCGGACCACATCGATCTTCACGGACTTTATCATGGCCGCATTCCCGACGCCGCGCGCGGATGAGTTTCTCGCGATCCTCCGCGAGCGACTGCCGGACAAGACCTTCAAGCACGTGAACTCCGTTGCGGAGTTCATGCTTTTCTTCGCCGACCAGGCCGGGATCACACAGGAACAGGCCGTGAACGCCGGGTTGCTGCACGACTTGTGCAAGGCGATGCAGGGCGATGTGCTGCTCGAAGCCGCAGACCGTTATGGCATTCCGGTGACCCCCTACCAGCGCGAAAAGCCGGGGTTGCTCCACGGCCCCGTCGCCGCCGAGGAGTGCAGCCGCAGTCTCGGCGTGACCGACCCCGGCGTGTACGACGCGATCTATTACCATACGACCGGGCGCGCGGGCTTGAGTAACGTGGGCCTCGCGCTGTATCTGGCTGATTTCGCGGAGCCGTTGCGCGCCCGGCCCGAGGCGGACGAAGCGCGGCGCATCCTGAGCGAAGAGGGGTTCGAGTCGGCGGTGCGTTACGCCGTCGAGACAAAGTTGGGTTTTGTCGCGCGCAAATTCAAGGTAGATCCGGGGGCCGCGGCTTTCGCCCGATGGATCGAACACGAATGGCGGCCATAACCGGACACGACGCATTCGCGGACCTCGCGCGGTACTACGACGCCGTCATGGCGCCGGTCGACTACGATCACTGGTTGCTCGTCACGCGCAGTCTCGCCGAACTCCTCCCGTCGAAAAATTTCCGACACCTCGACGCGGCCTGCGGAACGGGAAGACTTCTCAAACATCTCCGACAGCATGGCTGGAGTTCCTGCGGCGTAGACCTATCACCCGCGATGCTTGCCGCTGGCCGCCAAGATCCGTATGCCGCGCCGGCCGCCGCCGCTGACATGCGCGCGCTTCCGTTCCGGGGCTGCTTCGACTACGTCACCTGCCTCTTCGACAGCCTGAACTTTCTATTGACGCTTGAAGACGTGAGCCGGGCACTTAGGGAAATACGCGGCGTGCTGAAAGACGGTGGAATTTTCTACTTCGACGTCGTAACCGAGCGCATGGTCACCGACCATTACGAAGGCCAGAAGTGGACCGAGGACAACGGCGGATTCACCACCACGTGGTCGAGCGTCTACAACCGCAAGACCAATCTATCGGAGACTACGATTCGCGTGGGTACCGAGTTGGCGACCACCATTTGCCAGCGCATGTACGACGTGGCCGACGTGTCTAGCGCCGCCGAAAACGCCGGTTTCGATGTACTCGCCGCCGTTGACGCGGAAACATGGAAGGCACCCACTACGAAAACGGTCCGCGTGGAATTCGCCGCGGTATGCGGGGCCACCCGCGAGGTGCGGCGGCGATTCGAAGATATTCGGAAACGGCTTGAGGAACTCTGCGCCGGTTAATCCAACGTCGCGGCGCGAAGCTCTTCGAGTTCACCGTCGATGCTTTGCGTCACCGGGAAGCGAAATCCCGTCTTCGGGTCGAGGTCAAGGTCGAGCACCTTCAGCGAGACGGGGAGTTGCTCGCGCTTCCATTGGTTGTGCGCGAAGAGCCGGCCAAACTTCGCGGTCCACGCGCGCAATTGCTCTGCGTCGTGTTCGCCATGCCGGTAACACAGCAAGCGCCAGCAGTCCGCCAACGTCATGCGGCGGCGGGCAAACAGGTAGAGAAGATCATCGAGCACGGCGTAGGGCATGAGATCCGCTTCGTCTTGCTGATCGCTGGCCAATTCCGCGCTCGGCGGCAGGGCCATGATGTTCTTGAGCGATCGGATTCCATTGCGCTGGGCAAGATGCTCGAGCAACCGGCCCACGAGCGTCTTCGGAATGTTGGCGATTGGCGCGTAGCCGCCCTGATTGTCTCCGCCGGTGGTCGTATAACCTACCGCGCCCTCGCTCAAGTTGGACGTGACCAGCACGAGCGCGTTCTCGCTGTTTGCCCAGTTGAGCATCATCGCGCCGCGCACTCGCGCTTGCAGATTCTGACGGGCGAGCAGTGTCACGCGCTCCAGCGCTCCCGACAGTTCGGCGGCCTTGGCCAGCGCGATATCAGATTCTTCGTTGATGGTCACAACTTGAAACGAGACGCCGAGTTCCTCGGCCAAACCCCGCGCGGCCGCTTCGGTCGCGGCGGAACTGTAGGCCGGGTTCGGAAGGTATACCGTCTTGATGCGCGAAGCGTACTCGGCTACCCGCGCTCCGGCCTTGAGCGCTTTGGCCGCGTTGACCGCGATGAGCAGACAGAGCGCGCTGTCACGCCCGCCAGATAGCGCGACGAGGATTCGGTCGAATACGCCGACCTTTTCGTAGTAGTCGCGCAGTCCCAAAACGAGTGCGTCGAATAATTCGTTGAGATAGCCGGAAACGTCGTCCTCGCGGTCGCGCGAAACCGGCGCAAAGAAACTCGGCGGAAGTTGCGCCGCGTACTCCTTGAGCGAGGCCGGTGTGTACGGCGCGTCTACCTCGACAACGCGCACCGCGCTGGACGAAGGGTTCGAAGCGTTCTGCCGCCACGTCGAATTCTCGGCGCGCATTCGCCCGACTTCGTCGAGGTCTACGATACCGGTCGTCAGCGTCCAGGGTTGCTTCGAAAGTATTGGGCCTTCGGCGACAATGCGGTCGGGCTTGGCGATGATGCCTCCGCCGTCGAACACGAGCCGGCTATTGTCGAGACCGAGCAAATTCGAGAACGCGTAGACGCAGGTCATCGAGCCGGCCGCCCCGAGTACGAGGCGCTTGCGCGTTTCGTTCTTGAGCGGCGTAAACGGCGATGCGCTGCCGTTGCAGATGATCTCGGCCCCGGCGGCGACGCGCGCCTCGGCTGGCGACGCGAACGACCAGAGGTCTTCGCAGACCTCCGCGCTGACCATCCCATAGGGCAGGCGGAAGATCACTTCGCCCGTGGGAACGCCGTTGTATTCGGTCACGCCTTCGCGCCACGGCGTCCAGTTCCGGCCTTCGTAAAAGATGCTGTAGGTGGGCAGGAACCGTTTGAGGATCAGGCCGTGGACGCGGCCCTCGTGTACGTACGCCGTCGCGTTGTACATGAGATTGCGCATGCGTATCGGCAAGCCGACGAATACGCCGACGCCCTTCGTGTGTTCCGCGACGCGCTCGAGTGAGTCCCAGCTTCGCCGCGCCACGTCCGGCCACCAGATGCGGTCCTCGAGGCTGTAGCCGGACAGCGCGAGTTCCGGCGTCACGAGCAGATGCACCCCCTGCGCGCGCGACGACTCGATGACTTCGATAATCCGCGCGGCGTTGCCCGCGTAGTCGCCGATTTTGACGGAAACGGCCGCGACGCCTATTTTGACCAGACGCATGATTGTTCGCCCAATGACGGGCGCGTATTGTCGCACACGGTCTCCGTGGCGCTAAAACCGCCCTTCCGTATACTCTCTGCCGTATGCACTTCCGCGAACGATACGGCGCACTCCGGGCGCTCCGCGCCGTGGGCGCGCGCGAAACGCCCGAGTCCGTCTCCGAAGAACTGGTCCAGTGCATTTGGTACGACCAACTGATTCGGCCCTCGGGCTTGACGACCGCCGACGGACGGCCCCTGCGCATCGTGTCGCCGGGGTGGTGGAACCGGGGCGAAGGGCCGGACTTCAAGGGCGCGCAAATCGATATCTCGGGACGGGTGCGCAGCGGCGACGTCGAGATTCACTTGAACCATGGCGGTTGGAGGGCGCACGGCCATCACCTCGACTCGCGCTACGACGACGTGCTCTTACACGTCGTGCTTGAGAACGCACCGCCGGACTCGCCCCCGGTGACATCGCAAGGCCGCCCGGTGACGACGTTTCTCCTTCCGCCGCATCTCGAAGAGGATATTCTGGAAATCGCGTCTCGAATCGATGTCGACGAGTACCCCTACCGCGTCGACGGCGTGCTGGGACATTGCGCGGCGTTGGTCGACCATTTCGGTTCGGACCGGATTTCCGACCTGCTCCACCTCGCTGGAGAATGGCGCGCGCTGTTCAAGGCGCGGACGTTGCGGGAACGGATGGAGCGCTCGCGGCCGGACCAGGCGCTGTACGAAGCGTTCCTTACGGCGTGCGGGTACTCTCATTTCAAGCACCACTTCCGCGCGATCGCGCAACAACTGCCGTACGAACGCGCCAGACAGCTTGCGAAGACCGACGCCATGCTCCTCGAAGCAGCGTTCCTCCACCTCGGCGGACTGCTGCCGGCCGAGCTGCCTGAAGGCGGCGGAGGCGCGGCGCACTTCGGCCGGTTGCGTGCGCTGCGGCGGGACAGCCTTCCCGGATTGCGCCCGCTTCCGCTCGAATGGAAACGCGTCGGCGTGCGGCCAACGAATTATCCCGAACGGCGGCTGGCGGGGGCGGCGCGATTCATCGCGCGGACGGCACAGGTGGGATTGGTCGAGACACTCGAACGGATCTGGGACGAGGACCTCAACCCCAAGGCGCGTCGCGAACGCTTCGAGGAAATGTTTCCCGCGCCGATGGGATTCTGGGCCGACCACTGTACTTGGACCGGGAAGAAACTCGCGAAGCCCAACGCGCCGCTGGGTCCGGGCCGGGTGCGATCTATCATCGGCAACGTGTTCGTGCCCGCGGGGTTGGCCTGGGCGCGAATCAAGCGCGACCGCGCGCTCGAGGAGCGCGTGTTCGAGTTCTTCGCCGCTTTGCCTCGCGAACCCGAGAACCAAATCGAAAAGGTCATGGTGCCGCGGTTGTTTGGGTTGGCCAACGGCCCGAAGCTCGATTTCCGCACGCAACAGGGCCTGCTACAAGTACACCGCGATTGGTGCGAACCGAACCCGTCCTGCCGGAACTGCCGCGTGCTCGAGCACCTCGGCGAGGGCGTGGTCCCCGGACGCGATTGAGAATGGTTTTTGCGCTCGCGTTGGCTTCCGCCTGAATTGCGCCCGCGTACGCAACCTCCGGTTCGAGCGAGCGGAGGAATAGGCGCTAACAGCCCGTGGCAAGAGTCGTCGGTCTAGAAGACTATCGTCTGTCGCCTGACTTCCCACGTATCGCGACCTCAAAACGCGACTAAACTCCGTCATTGCGAAGGAGCGCGCCTTTTTGCATGGCGCGCGTATGTGGCAATCTTGACATTGGCCATGGGTCGCTAGAACGGCATCTTCACGGACGGCCCGTAGAAGAACTGGTCGGGGGCGCGGGGCTCCCAACGGTGCCGTTTTAGATCGATGGTCTCGGTCTCGTCGAACCGGATGCCCTCGGCCTGGAGCATGAGCTTCTGGAGTATGGGCCGCTCGACTTGCGTGCGCGCGCTGATCTGCCCCTTCGAGTTGATGACCCGTTGCCACGGCACCGTCTTCGGGTCGCACGCGCGCATGGCGTAGCCGACCGCGCGCGCCGCCCTTGGCGCGCCGAGGATCGCGGCGATCTGGCCATAGGTCATCACGCGGCCTCGCGGAATTTTCCGCACGATCCGGTATACCGCTTCGTAAAAATTCGCCGGTTCGTCCACGCTGGCACGTCGTTTCGATAATTTCTTGGGCATTGCGCAAGACCCCGTGTGAATGTACTGTGCGCTCACACTGTAGTAAATCCGAGAGGCGCTCGTCACGTGTTGTCCGCCGCGGGATCATTTGCCCGATGGAATCCGCCCGCGCGGCGCGCGATCGCGGCCGTCTTCGCAGTGTGTCTCGCCAATGCCCGGTGCGAAGAGACGTTGGAACGAGGGCTGGCCCGTATTCACTTCGACGAAAACGAGCGCACAGACGCGGAAGAGTCGGCGAACGTCATCGAAAAGGGAATCGAACGTTACCGTTCACGCCTCGATCCGGGACAAGACCCAATTGACGTGTACCTTTGCTCGACCCTTCAGGAGTTCTACGAACGCGGCGGGAACGCGTTGGGCGGGCGCGTTGAAGGCTTCGCGCGAGGACGCGAAGGGACCATCGTCATCCGCACGCGCGATGCGCTGGGCCCTTCGGCGAACTATCCTGCGGTCCTCCGTCACGAATTGTTGCACGTGCTTATTGCGCGGAACGCGCGGGCTGGAACGGTCCCGCGCTGGCTGAACGAAGGCGTCGCGATGTTGCTCTCGGGCGAAGGCCGATGGTCTAACACGTTTCATCTCGCCAAGATGTATACGTCTGGCCGGGTGATCGAGTATTCGGAACTCGAAGGCGCGTTCGCCGCGCCGGGAAACGAAACGGAATTCGGCGACGCCTACGAACAAAGTTTTTCGATGACGCGCCATCTGATGCGGCGAATCGGCGATGACACCTTCTGGCGCGTGTTTCGTTCCAAAGAAGTCGGCGACTTTGCGACCGTGCTCAAGCAAGAAACCGGCGTGAAATTGGAGCGAGTGTACGATGAATGGCGCGGATCGCTCTGGAAGGTAGCGGTAATTACCGCAGTCATTTCAGGCATTGGTGTGTTTCAATTCGGCGCGCTGTTATTGATAGCGGCGTGGTGGCGAAAACGCAGGAAGGCGAGGCGTATTATTCAAGCGTGGGGCGAAGATGATGAGGACGATGACGTCATCTTACCGTGGCAGCTCGAAGGCCAGGAAGCCTCTTATCCCTGGGAGGACGACGATGACAGGTGAGCGGGCAAGCGGAGCATAAAGCGGTGGGTAAGGTGCGCGTGGCGATAATCGGTGCGCGTGGAATCGGGAAGTATCACGCGCGATGGTGGACGCTCGAGGGCGCGGAAGTGGCCGCGATCGCGGGCACGTCCGAGGCGTCGCTCGCCGAGGCCGCCGAGGACCTGAAAGAGCGCATTGGTTTTTCGGGGCGTACCTACGCCAACATCGGCCAAATGCTCGACGCCGAGCGGCCCGATATCGTGGATGTCTGCTCCCCCGCTGATCGGCACGCGGCCCACGCGCAAGCGGCGCTCGAGGCGGGATGCCATGTCCTCTGCGAGAAGCCGCTCGTACTGGATCGCGCCAATCCCGGCGCGTCGATGCGCGAAGCCGGAAAATTGATCGCGCTGGCGCGAGGCCGCGGCCTCCGGCTCGGTGTATGTACCCAGTACGCGATGGCCGCGCGCTCCTTCACGCGCCTGATCGACAAATCGGGCCTCGGGCCGATCACGTATTTCAAGGCGCAATTGCACGCCCCCGCGAAGGGCCGCGCGCCCGACGCCATGCGCACCTGGCACGACCTCGGCCCCCATGTGCTGAGCGTGTTCCTCGCGATGTTCGACGGCGCGGAGGTCGAATGGAACACCCTCGCGGCGCACTTCGAAGGCCACGGCGCGCGCGTGCTGTTCTCGGTGCTATCGCGCGACGGCCGTACGATTGATTGCGATCTCGTCACGCGAAACGCGACTGAGTCTCCGCTCCACGTGCGGTATTTTCAGTTCAACGAGTATCCGATTAACGTGACCGAGGGACGAAGCGCGGAGGGAGACTATCGCGCCGCCATCGAGACGCGCGACGGAGTCCGCGAGGAAGACGATTTCATGCGCGTGCTCATCCGCGAGTTTCTCGAAGGCAAGACAGTATCGACTGAGGCCGCGTTGAAGAACCTCGAATTGATGACAAGAATGGCGGAGGCCGGGCGGGCCGTGCTTAACGAGCAAACACGTCCACGGCCCGCAGAATGATCCCCGCGGCGAGCGATCCGATCCCGAACGAAATCACGACGGCATAAATCGCTAGACCCGCCTGCGCGATCCTGCGCCACGTGTAGTCCCAGTCATTCCGCAGCGGCATTGCGCTGAGAGCGGTCAAGGGCAACCCGACGAACAGCGTCCAAAACAGATATCGTCCTTGCCGCGGTTCAAGCCATCCGAATTTGCCGAGCAGCAGCGGCTCGTTCACAAGCGCGGCCCAGGCTTGGTCCGCTCCCCAAAACGCGGACCGGCCAATCGCGTAGAGACCGGCCGCCCACGCAGTCGTGACGAATAGACTTCGCGGTAGTTCCCACCAATCGACATTCGGCCGTTCGCGCCCCGGGGCGGTAACGTAAAAGTTCAGGAACAGCCCCAGATACACCAACACAGCGATTGGGCCCGTCAAAAACCCGGCGGCGACAAACGCGACGCGCACCCAAATAGCTTCGATCGCGAAACGCTCCGCGAGCGTCGAACAAACGCCGAGCCAGCCAGACTCCGTCTCTTCCTGTTGCGGGAGCTGCGTCTCCCTCGCTTCCGGTGTCGCCGGTTGAGCACTGACAACCGGCGCCGCGCCATTCGCCGCTTCCCGCAGGACCCGCGCCACAAACTCGTCGCCGGGGGCCGAATTGCCGGCGGTTTCCAGCGAGCGATGGATGCTCGACTTTACATTCGCCAACGTGCGCGCGCGCTCTTCGGGCGGCAAGTTCTGGACCCGGCCCGCCACCTGTTTGAGGTAGCTCTGGACCATCCGTTCCTGGCGTTCGGTCAGCTTCATAGCGATTACCGCGCGGAGTATACCGAAGGGTAATCGGCGCGCAAAGAATACCTTGAAGTTAAACGCAGCCGTTTGTTAGAGTTATCGGTCTGTCGCGCGGCCACGGATTGCGTGGATTGGGCCTCTGCGCGCGTCCATCTTTTTCTTCGTGGACGCCGGTCCGGTCGCGGCGCCCTCCCAGAAGAGACGATGCAGAAAGGGAAACTTGTGTCCGAACGGACATTTGTCATGGTGAAACCGGACGGCGTAGGCCGGCGCTTGTGCGGCGAAGTGATTCGGCGTTTCGAGGCGAAGGGGCTCAAGCTCGTCGCGCTCAAGATGCAGATCATGGGTCAGGACCTTGCGAAGAAGCACTACGACGAACACGCCGCGAAACCGTTCTTCGGCGAACTCGTCTCCTTTATTACTTCCGGGCCGACGGTCCAGATGGTCTGGGAAGGCCCGAAAGCGGTCGAGGTCGTGCGCAAAATGAACGGCGCGACGAACAGCCAACAGGCCGACCTTGGCACGATTCGGGGCGACTACGGCATGACCGTGCAGAACAACATCATTCACGCGTCCGATTCTCCGGAAACGGCGCAGCGGGAAATAGCGCTGTATTTTTCAGCGAACGAAATACTTTCGTACAGCATGCCCGACGGGCATTGGGTCAGTTAATCGAATACGGAGGATTCCGCCGTGGCAGGTGGACGTAAGGTACGCCGCGCGAAGATCGCAAAGCACAAGCGCAAAAAAAAGCGCCGCGCGAACCGTCACAAAAACAAGTAATCGGTCGTGTGCCGGCGGGGCGGTGTGTGAGTGCCGCTCCGGCCGGATGAACGCCGGGAGCCGACGATGGCGAACGAAGAACGCAAGATCATCATCGACGAGGGCTGGAAGGCGCAGGTCGAACGCGAGCGCGAGGAGGCCCGCGTTGCTTCGGCGTCTGTTGCCGGGCCGCAACCAGCCGCCGAAGTCGCCACCGCGGAGATCGACGATACGGGCGAAGCCGAACTCACGCCTGGCGAAATTGAGCCCGGCGAAATCGAACCGTCTTCGTTCGAGGGCCTGATTTCGGGCCTCGGGGCCCAGGCCATGATGGCGCTGGGCCTCCTCGTCGAGGAAGGCCAGAAGCAAGTTTACGTCGATCTCCCGCTGGCCAAACACCTCATCGACACGATGATGATGATGCGCGAGAAGACGAAGGGCAACGTGACGCAACAAGAATCCACCATGCTGACACGCATCCTCGCCGACTTGCAGCACGCATTCGCCGCGCGCGCGCAACAGGTGCAGGAATCGGCCCTCCGCGGAAAGGGCGTTGACCCTCGAAATCTCAAGGGCGACCTTCGCTGACTGGGGCCGGTGACACCCTCTCGGCCTTCCGGGTGTTAGACCCTCGAAGGCCAGGGCGTTTCCAATTCAACGCGATCAAGGGCATTGACAGAAGCAGTGGAAGCGTTCTAGTGTCGCGGGCGGGGCGCCTGCAACTTTTGTGATCCGTGAGTTCGTCGTAAGTATCTCGCCGGGAGGAATCTATGCGATTCGTAGCGTTTCTATGCGCCGCCATCGTGAGCGCCGCGTCATTTGCCGCCGACTCGGATGAAAAAGCCGGGAAGTTAGCGGTTGACCAGTGGGCCGAGCGCGAGGCAAAACAAGAGGTCCTCCAACTGAGGTTGGCCCAGGCGGTAGCTGAAGCCAAAGACGCCGAGCCCGGACCGGCCGAAGGGCCCGCGGACCAATCCGCGACGCCCGCTGAGCCCGGGCAAAGGCCGACCATATTCGATGAGATTCAGATCGAGCTGCTCGATCTCGAACAGTTGGGCCGCGATGTGGACAAAATTATGCAAGGCGAATCGGTACGTTTGACCTTGGACGATTGCATCGCGCTCGCGCTCGAGAACAACCACGATATCCAGATCGCAGGCTATGACCCGTTGAAGGCCAACGCGGACCTCATCGCGGCGCGCGGACAATTCGATCCGGTAATGACCGGTACTCTGAGCTGGACCGATCTGCGGCAAGCCGCGAATCCCCAGACTGTGGCCTTCGGCGGAGTCACGCAAGTGGAGAGTTTTACTACCGACACCGAACTTAGGTTGTCGGGGCAGATGTTCTGGGGCACGCAGTACGATGCGCGGTTCCACATGGAGCGTGAAGAAGGCACGTTTAGTCAGTTCCTCGCCCAATATGGCGCGCGCGTAAGTTTGACCCTGACCCAGCCGTTACTTCGCGGCAGGGGAAAGAAATTCGTTATGGCCCGTGTGCGGACCGCGAAAAACCTCGAAGCCATCGCGCACACACAGGTCGAACTGCAGGTGCTCACCACGATCGGCGAAGTAGTCAAAGCGTATTGGGACCTCGTCGGAGCGAACGATCGGCTTCGGGTGCGGCAAGAATCGTTGGCGGTGGCGGAGAGTCTCGTAGACATCACGCAACGGCGGCTCGAGATCGGCGTCGGCTCGGCGATCGAAGTGCTGAGCGCCCAGGCCGGCGTCGCGCAACGGCAAAATGACCTTATCGCCGCCCGCACCGCCATCGCCGATGCGGAGGACATTCTCAAGCGAAGCCTTGCCATGCGCGACGGCGACTACTTCTCCGCGAACCGAATCGTTCCGATGACCGCGCCGGCGTCGTTTACGTTTGACTGGGACAAGCAGTCGAGCATGGACAGTGCAATCGAGAACCGTCCCGAGATTCGCGGTGCGGC
This sequence comes from uncultured Nitrospirales bacterium, assembly GCA_964467615.1. Taxonomy (GTDB): domain Bacteria; phylum Hydrogenedentota; class Hydrogenedentia; order Hydrogenedentales; genus CAYXRK01. Next base: position 41,256 of record CAYXRK010000013.1, read on the forward strand.
CCTTCAAATCGAGAACGCGAAAATCGAGCGCAGCCGCGCGCGCAAGAATACCCTGCCGCAGTTGGACGCCTCAGTTTCGTGGATCGAAGGCGGCCGCGACTTCAATCTCAACCAGGCGCTAAACGGGATCAGCCGCAAGCAGGACGACATCTTGACCGTCAACATCATCGGTTCTCTTCCGCTCGGCAACCGCACCGCGCGCGCAAATTACCAACGGTCGAGGCTTACCATGGAACAGGCGGAACTGACCCTCGTAAAGCTCAAGGACGATGTCATGATGGGCGTGTCCATCGCCGGCCGCAGTGTGTTGACCAGCCAGGCCCTCGAGCAGAGCAGCCGCCAATCGCGCCGTTTGCAGGAGGCGCATCTCCGCGCCGAACAGGCCCGCTTGGAATTGGGAACGACGACCACGCAAAACGTGCTCGACATCGAAGAGGACCTCATCATCGCGCAGGTACAGGAACTTCAATCCACCATCAACGCGGAAAAGGCGCTCGTGGACTTACAAGTCGCCGAGGGCGTGCTGCTCAATAATCTCGGCATCGAGTTCGAAATGCCCAAGCCCGAGAAACCGGAGAGCACGATGGAAGTAATGCTCGATTGGGACGGATCTCGGCTCGACGAAATGTTCGGCAACAGCGATTGGGAAAGCGACGACGTGATGCCCGCGAAGGACGAAGCACCGGATGCTGACGCGCCGCCGGCTGAAGACGCCGAGATCAAAGTCGAGGACAAGTAGCGTCGGAGATCGCGATCAGCCGATTTCGACCGCGCGGCCAGTACACGCGGAGTCGTACATCACCTGAATAGTCTCTATGGCGAATTCGCGGAACGTCTCGATCTCTCGCCGGGCATCATCTGCGAATATCGGCGTCATCTGCGGACAAAAGACCGACGACCCTTCGGTCCCACTAACGTTTCCTCAGAAGAAAGTCCCGCAGCATCGGAAGGTTGTCGGCGTTGATTAGGTCGACGCCCGCACCGTACAACGCGTCCCAGAGCGCCTCATCGTGCGGAATGGCCCAAAACCGCACCTTGCGTCCTTCGGCATGCGCCCGTTTCACCATCGACTCCAGTTTTGCCCGTTCGTCGTCCGGCATCGGCGTCTCGCGGCCTCGCCAGCGAAAGAGCGGCGTCCAACTTTGGCTCACCAGCGGTATGAACGCGCTCGAAGCGCCGCCGCCCAGGTCCTCGGGCCGGCCGTCGTAGGCCGCAAGGTGGACCGCTTCCGCCTCCATCATCACTCGCGGACGGTTTCCGGAAACGATCACGCGCACCGCGCGCTTCGTAATCGTGCCGTCGTTCGTGAACGAGGTGAGCATTTCCGCATACCGCTCGAGCGCGCCGCGCAGCGCCGTGTAAGTCTCTTCCGCGCCGCTCTTGATGTCCACGAGCAATAGGACTTCGGGGCCGTCCTTGTACACCCGCCCGCCGTTCGCGCGCGCGCGCTCAAGCAACGGATCGAGGTACAACTTCTGGAGCGTGTTCCCCGGTGTCGCCTTATCGCGATCATGCGCGACGAGCAACTCGCCCGCGACAAGCCAGATGTCCGCCTCGACGCTGCAAAAACCATTGTCCAGCGCGTCGAGCAGCGGCCGCTCATGTTCGTAATCGTTGTGTGCGTGGGCGTGCTCGAGCGGGACAACGTCAGCGGCGAATGACGCCGCCGCGTCGAGCAGTATCGCCGCGATCACGATTGGGAATCGCATCGTTATCACCCGCCCCGTCTTGGACGCGTTCGAGTTCGTTCGGCTTACAAGTGGAACTCGCCGCGGCCCGCCGTGCCGAGCATGTGCTCCGCCGCAGGGTCGTCGATGATGCGTTCGTGCTCGCCGTCCCAACGAATCGGGCGCTGGATGCGATACGAAATGTTCGCGAGGATGCACATCTTGGCGACCGCGTGCGCCGGTTCGATGTCCATAATCGGTTTGTCGCCGGACTTGATGCAGTCCAACCAGTTCACGTGTTGGCCGGGGCTGACAAAGGCGTGCTTGCCGCCCGCGCCTGGCTCGTACTTCATCGCTTTGTCTTCGGTAAACGTGCCGCCATCGCCGCCGCGCACCACCAGCTTGTCGCTCGTCCCTTGGTACACCGCGCCGAAATCATAGTCCACTGCGCGGACACCCGGCTGGTTCCACGTAATCGTAAGTTTCGGGTCTTCGTATTCGTAGATCACTTCCATCTTCGGCGGGCAGTTGTACATCCCCGTCGCGGGTGGCGTGCCCGTCGCCGTGATGCGCGCCGGATGCCTGGTGTCGAGATCGAGAATCCACGAAATAACGCTGAGCACATGCGCCCCGCGATCGCGGATTTGTCCGCCGCCGAAATCCAGGAACCAGCGGAAATTAAAGTGGACGCGATCCGGGTTGTACGGCACCCACTGCGCCGGGCCGAGCCAAAGGTCCCAATCCAACGTGCTTGGCGCGGGGCCGTTCTTGTTCCAATCGCCGCCTTCCGGGTTTTCGTAGTGCCAACAGTCGACGCGGGTCACGTCGCCGATCTGCCCGTTGCGAATGTAGTTCCACGCCTTCCACGCGCCTTCCTGGCTGCGGCCCTGCGAACCGACCTGCATGACGCGATTGTGCTTCCGTGCGGCCTTCACCATCGCGCGGCCTTCCTCGACGGTCACGCTCGAGGGCTTCTCGACGTACACATGCTTGCCCGCTTCGCAAGCCTGCACCGCCATCACCCCATGCCAATGGTCCGGCGCCGCGATGATGACCGCGTCCAGGTCCTTCTGTTCGAGGACCTTCCGGTAATCGTTATACGTCGGCACGTCTCGTCCGACGATGTCCTTCGCCCGCGCGAGATGTTCCTGGTCGACGTCGCACAGCGCGCCGCTCGTAAAACTATCGTGGCCCTGAATAAACTTCAGATGCCCCGAACCCATCCCGCCAATGCCGATATGACCGACGACCAACCGGTCATTCGCCCCCGGCTTCCCGTTCGCCGCCAACACGCCGGAAGGAAGAATCATCGGCGCAATCGCCGCCGCCGCGGTTTGTTTCAATAGGGTGCGTCTTGTTAGCGTGTTAGGCATCGTATTCACTCCGGCTGTAGAACACGTCAGAGTAGGGGAAACGGAGCGGTTCGTCAAGCTGATAACACGCCCCGTTTGCACTTTCGATTCAATCTGATTAAGATTTCAGTAGTAATGGGTACTGGCCAATGCCGCGCTCAATCACCATTTCTGACCACTTTCGCGCGAACGCGAGGGCAGTCGTATTTTCCGGCGACTGCCTTAGATTGCTCCGTGAAATCCCGGACGAGAGCATTCAACTCATCGTAACGTCGCCGCCATACAACATCGGCAAGTCGTACGAAGAGCGGCTGCACCTGGACGAGTATCTGGCGCAACAGCGCGCGGTCATCACGGAATGCATAAGGACCCTAAAACCAACCGGCAGCATTTGTTGGCAGGTCGGAAACCATACGGAGCGGGGCGCGATAGTCCCCCTCGATTCCTTGCTCTATCCCGTGTTTACAGGTATGGGCCTCCGTATGCGTAATCGCATCGTTTGGCATTTCGAACATGGATTGCACTGTTCAAAGCGGTTCTCGGGACGATACGAAACCATAAGCTGGTTCACCAAGACCGACGAATATGTGTTCCAACTTGATCCGGTCCGAGTGCCGCAAAAGTATCCGGGAAAGAAGTACTTCAAGGGGCCCAAGGCCGGCCAGTATTCCTGTAATCCGAAAGGAAAGAATCCGGGGGACCTATGGGTGATCCCCAATGTGAAACACAATCACATCGAGAAGACCATCCATCCATGTCAGTTCCCGGTCGAGCTAGTCGAGCGTCTCGTGCTGTCAATGACAAATGAGGATGACTGGATATTTGATCCTTTCCTGGGCGTAGGCTCATCAATTGTCGCGGCGGTCAAAAATGGCAGGCGCGGCGCAGGGGCGGAGACGGACGCAAAGTACGTGGCTGTGGCGCGGGAACGAATCGCTGCGGCTGCGCGTGGAGAATTGCGGACGAGGCCAATGGATCGGCCGGTGTACGATCCCGCGCGGAACGGCAATAGTCTTACCGTCGCGCCCTGGTCCAGTGACGCCCAACAGAAAACGATCTTCGACGACGGCGCGGTATAGCCGCTCTCCATCATGCGAATCGTACAAACCTACTCTCATCTGAACGGCGAAGAATTCCTTTTGGTTCATCATAAATCGCTCTACAGCGAACTGAAGAAAGTGATCCGTGAGGTCGATGCTTCCAAGTTTCGCTCGAAGACAAGTCGAGAGAAAACCATGCCTGGCAAGAAACTTTTCGATCCCATCGCGCTCAACGCCGAATT
>CAYXRK010000014.1:0-38780 GCA_964467615.1 uncultured Nitrospirales bacterium
GATTTCTAGCCTTCTCCTCGGTCGCCCAGATGGGTTACATCTTTACTTCGTTCGTGACAGGCGGTGAGTTGGCCGCGACTAGCACCGCGTTCTACGTCCTCGCCTACGCGGCCGCCACGTTAGGCGCCTTTGGCGTCATCACCGTACTGTCCGAGAGGACCGACCGCGGCCACGACATCGAGCGGATCGAGGAATACAAGGGCCTGTACTGGACCCACCCGGCGTTGGCCTTAGTGCTGGCAATCAGCCTTCTCTCCTTAGCTGGAATTCCGCTCACCGCCGGATTCATCGGGAAGTTCTACGTCGTCTGGGCCGGTGCGCAGGCGCAATATTGGTGGCTGCTCGGCGTCCTCGCCCTCTCGAGCACGATTGGCGTTTATTACTATCTGCGCGTCGTCGCAGCGCTATTCACTAAGCCGGATACAGCCGCCGCCCTCGTACCGGCGCCTGTTCCATTGAGTCGGACCCTGACCCTCGTCGGCCTCGCCGCCGCGACCCTTCTCCTTGGGATATATCCCGCACCCGTAATTGAACTCATCCACGCTCTCAGCGCGTCACCGCTTCCCTAACGAATTCGGCCAATCGGGTTCGCGATCGCTGCTCGTTCGATCGTGAGGCTTCGACAGTCCACCTCCACTCATCGCACTCACCCGACTAGGTAAAATTCCAAGGACTCGTTCAGCCCCCACATGCAGAGAACAAGGTCGTAACCCATGGTCATCGGCGTCCCCAAGGAAATAAAGGCCGATGAAGGCCGCGTCGCATTGGTCCCTTCCGGCGCTGGGGCCTTTGTCGCGCACGGCCATTTAGTATTGGTCGAATCCAATGCAGGCGGAGGCAGCGGCATCTCGGACGACGCCTACCGGGAAGCAGGCGGGGAAATCATCACCGACGCCGCCGACCTGTGGCGCAGGGCGGATATGATCGTGAAGGTAAAAGAACCCCTCGGACCGGAACTCGATTGGCTGCGCGAGAATCAAATCGTCTACACCTACCTGCACCTCGCCTCGAACGAATCGCTTACGCGCGCCCTTGTCGAACGGAACGTTACCGGTATCGCCTACGAAACTATCCAACTAAACGACGGCTCGCTGCCTCTCCTTACCCCGATGAGCGAAGTGGCCGGCCGCCTTGCGGTCCAAAAAGGCGCGCAATGTCTCGAAGCCAAATCAGGCGGCATGGGGATTCTCATTAGCGGCGTCTCGGGCGTCAAGCCCGCAAAGGTCGTCATCCTCGGCGCGGGCATCGCCGGTTCCGACGCCTGCCGCGTCGCCGTCGGCATGGGCGCGCGCGTTTCCGTACTCGACATCAACCCGGCCAGGCTTCGCTACCTCTACGACACGATGCAGGGCCGCGTGACTACGATCATGTCCAATCGGGCGAACATCGAAGAGGAAGTCCTGCGGGCGGACCTCGTCATCTGCACCGTCCTAGTACCGGGGGCGCGCACACCCCGCCTGATCCCCGAGTCGCTCGTCAAACGCATGCGCCCGGGTTCGGCGCTCGTCGACATTGCCATCGACCAAGGCGGATGCGCCGAGACCTCGCGTCCGACGACCCACCACGACCCGACATACATCGTCCACGGCGTCGTGCATTACTGCGTCGCCAACATGCCCGGCGCCGTCCCACGCACCTCTACGTACGCGCTAACCAACGTCACGCTCGAATATGGTCTCATGCTCGCGGACAAGGGATTCGAACGCGCCGTCTATGAAAACGTTCCCCTCCGTCGCGGCGTAAACGTCCACCGTGGCCAGATCTGCCACAAGGGAGTGGGGGAGGCGTTCGGCCTACCGTGGCACGAACTGTAAAACTCGTGGCATGGGCTTCCAGCCCATGCAGTCCGCGCCAAAGGGCTATCATCTGCGCAATGCCAAACGAAACCCAGCTCCGCCGCGACGTCGAATTCCTCGCCGGGCGGTTCCCCCACCGACGCGCTAATACCGAGAACGAGCGCGCCGCCGCGGAGTTCGTCCGCGACCGATTTGCCGAATCCACACCAAACGTCAACCTTGACGACTTCTACAGCATCGACGCAGCGTCCCAACTTTTCGGCTCGTACTTCGCCGAGTTCGTCGTTGTCGCGTTGCTCGCGATGTTATCGCCCTGGGCGGGCGCCGCCTGGGGGACCATCGTCTTCGTGCTCTTCCTAGGCGAGCTCAGCGGTTTCCCCCTCATGTCACGGTTTCTACCGCAGTACGAGACGCAAAACGTTGTCGCGCGTTTCCTCTGTCCTTCGCCTAAGCGGCTGCTCATCGTCACCGCAAACTACGACACGCCGCGCGCGACCGCCCTAACCCGGCCCGAACGCGCCGCCTGGATTCGTCCCGCCATCGTCCTCTCGACAGTCTGCATGGTCCTCGTAATCGTTACCTGTTTCGCGGACGCCTTGAACGTGGGCGGCGGCGCCGAGCTCCCCGTGACCCAATGGCTTCGTTGGTTCGGCGCCCTGTTCCTGGCCGGCATGGCCCTCCTGATCTACCTCGCGCAGAACGGCGCGGAGGACACCCGTGGCGCGAACAACAACGCATCCGGCGTCGCCACCCTTTTTTCGCTCGCGCAATCGCTCAGCGAAACGCCCCTGCGCCACACCGACGTTTGGCTCGTCGCCACCGGCGCGAAGGAAAATTGGATGGCCGGTATGCAGCACCTGGTCCGCGAAGCCGAACTGGACGCGCAACAAACCTATTTCCTCAACATCGGACCCGTCGGCGGCGGCCAGCTTCACTACACGAAAGGCGAAGGCCTGCTCGCGGTATTTCGTTCCGGGAAAACTCTAGTGCGCACCGCCGAAAAACTCGCGACCCGCCACAACGCCGGCCCGGTCATCTACCGCGGCTTGCCAACCGACGCCGTAATCCCCAAAATATACGGCTATCAAGCCATGTCCGTCATCGCTCTCGAGGAAAACGGTCTCCCGGCGCAGTGGAACTGGACGTCCGACGCCGCCACGAACATCGACGTCGCGCTGCTTTCGCGCGCGGCCGAATTCGTCGAGGCGCTCGTGAGAGACTTCGATACGCAAGAAACTAAGTAACCAACCGAGGCGCTCATGAAATTACCTTCCAAAATCTTCCGCGAGTACGACATTCGCGGCATCGCAGGCGACGACTTCACCGAAAGCATCGTCGAAACGCTCGGCAAATCTCTCGCCGTCTTCATGCGCGGCAAGAAAACGCACAACTGCATCGCAGTCGGCCGCGATGGTCGCCACACCTCAAAGGCGCTCGCGAACGCGCTAATCGACGGCCTGACCTCCGCGGGCGTAAACGTCATCGACATTGGCCGCGCGCCAACCGGCGTCACGTACTACGCCTCGGCCACGCTCAAGGTCGACTGCGCGGTCCAAATCACCGGGAGCCACAATCCCAAAGAATACAACGGGATGAAAATCGCCCTCGGCCCCTCGACGATTCACGGCAAGGACATCCAAAAGCTCAAGGAAATCGGCGAGCGCGGCAAATTTCCCGTCGCCAAGCGCCCCGTCACCATCACCCGCCTCAACGTCGTGCCGCAGTACCAGCGCCGCGTGCTGCGCGACGTCAAACTCCGCCGCCGCCTTAGAGTTGTCGTCGACGCGGGCAACGGAGTGGGGGGGGAGGTCGCCGTGCCCCTCTTCGAGAGTCTCGGCTGCGAGGTGATTCCGCTCTATTGCGACGTCGATGGCGATTTCCCGAACCACCACCCCGACCCGACGCTCCCCGAAACGCTTCGCGTACTCATCAAGACGGTCAAGAAACACGGCGCGAACCTCGGCATCGGTCTTGACGGCGACGCCGATCGCATCGGCGCGGTCGACGAGCTAGGCAATATCATCCCCGGCGACCAACTCCTCATGGTCCTCGCGCGGTCCGTCCTCGCCTCGAACCCTGGCGCGACCATCATCGGCGACGTCAAATGCTCGCGCACGCTCTTCGACGATGTCGCTGCACATGGCGGCAAACCGCTCATGTGGAAAACAGGCCACAGCCTCATGAAGGACGCCATGGTCAAGCACCGCGCCCAACTCGGCGGAGAAATGAGCGGCCACATCTTCTTCAAGAACCGCTGGTACGGTTTCGACTGCGCGATATACGCCGCCGCCCGCCTGCTCGAAACCCTCGCCGCCACCCGCCGACCCTTCAGCACCTACTTCAATGACGTGCCCAAGACCTACGCCACGCCCGAAATCCGCGTCGACGCCGCCGAGGAACGCAAGTTCCCGATCGTGAAGCAGGCCACCGCGTACTTCAAGGAGGAACTCGGCCTCCGCGTCAACACGATCGACGGCGCGCGCATCGAATTCGACGACGGCTGGGGCCTCGTCCGCGCATCTAACACGTCGCCCGTCCTGGTCATGCGCTTCGAGGCCAACAGCGCCAAACGCCTCGCGGAAATCCAAAAACTCGTCGAAACCAAAATCAACGCGCTCAACCACAAGTAGACATGAATCGTGCCGATTGAACCGCGACCCCGCGCGAGATTACTATCTTCGTAAAGCAATCCAAGTGATATGCAAAACGTTACCCCACACATTCTCGCACGTTGCGTAACCACCGCAATTGCCCTTGTCGCGGCCCTCGGCAATTTGGCCTTCCAATCCGGCCCGATGGTTTTGTGCGTCGAATCGGACGGACACGTCACGATTGAGCGAGTATGCGGCGGTACCGATGACGACGGCCGGGAGGCCCACATACCTTTCGCTCCGGCGTCGTACGGCGACACCAATAGTCCCGGGCACGCGCCATGCACCGATATCTCCCTCGGATCGGGCGCGGTGAACAAGCCGCAACAATCGTTCGATCATGAGCGGCAGCAACTAAAGTCGCTGGCGCTTTCCTTTGCCGGGAATTTTGACACTTCGAACGTCGCCACCGCGACTGCCGTGTGCCATGCGGCATTCGCTGCTTCGATCTCGCCCGACTCTCGCTCTGGAGTGGTCCTCCTCATCTGATCCTCCCGTGCCTCCGGTATCGCGACGGGCGGAGTGTGCCCGTCGTACCTCCGACTTACCCGGTCACGACCCCTTGGCATCGAGGAAGGAACTATGTTTGTATCTATAAGTGTGCGATCTTGCCGCCTTTTCGCCGAGATCGCGTTCCTGATTGCGTTTATGCTGTGCGACACGACCCGCGCTCAAGACGCTAGCACGTCCCCAGGGGCGCCTCCGGATTTGGGCGGCGCCACCATCACGCTCGAACGCTCCATAGAACTTGCGCTGCTGCACAGTCCCAGTCTCGCCGTGTACGACTGGGACGTCCGGATCGCCGAGGCCCGCCTACTTCAGGCCCGCGTCCGTCCCAATCCCGATCTTTCGTTCGCGATCGAAGACATCCGGCTCTCGCGCGGCCCGGACTCCACCACAACAAGTGGCGAGATCGGGACCGGCGGCCTCAGCGTCTCCAAAGACCGCGAAGACGGCGGACCATCCGGCTTTCAGGAAGCTGAATCCACGCTTACCCTAAGTCAACTTATCGAACTCGGCGGCAAACGGGCCAAACGCATCCGTGCCGCCGAGAAAGAGATCGACACGGCGCGCTGGGACTACGAAGTCGCACGGGCGGACACGCTAACGGAGGTAGCAAAACGATTCGGCGATGTCATTGCCGCGCAGGAGCGGCTCGAACTTTTCGATGAGAGCGTCAGCCTCGCGAGCACTGTGCGCGAAACCGTCCGGATCCGCGTTGACGCCGGTCGAAGTTCCGCGATCGAGGGGGATCGCGTCCAAATCCAGCTCGACGAAGCCGAGATCGCTCGCGCAAACGAACAACGCAAACTTCAGGCGGCCCGCCACCAACTCGCCGCGTCCTTCGGTGCAACGGTGGTGACTTTTGGCGACGCGCTCGGCGATTTCCTATTGGACGATCCGCCCGCGCCTTTCGAGACCCTCGAGGGCCTACTCTCAGACCTTCCCGATCTCGCCCGATGGATCGCCGAACTCGAGCGCCGCTCCGCCCTGCTTGCGTCCGAACGCGCCCGCCGCGTTCCGGATCTGACCGCCAGCCTAGGTTTCAGGTCCCGCGGGGTCGGTAATCGTGACGCGCGAAACTTAGGCCTCTCGACCGTTCCAGAACTCTCGCTCGGTAGAAGTCACACCAGTTACGATGAACGCAGCGAGGAGTCCTTGCTGCTCGAATTCTCGCTGCCCCTGCCGCTCTTTGACCGCAACCAAGGCGGCATCAAGGAAGCTGAGCACCAAATCGAACGCGCCGGGGCCGCTGGGTGGTCGGCAGGCTTGCGAGTGCATACGACCCTTCGCGCCGCCTACGAGGAATTGCTTGCCGCCCATGACGAAGCGACGGCCCTCGCCAACGATGTCGTGCCTCTTGCTCAAAGTACGTTCGAGTCCGTCAACATCGGATACCAGGAAGGCAAGTTCGGTTATCTCGAGGTGCTGGACGCCCAACGCGCGCTCATCACCGCCCGAAGTCAACACATCGAAGCCCTGGCCCGCTACCACCGCGCGCGAATCGACTTGGAACGCCTCACCGGCGAGTCCTCAGCCGATCCGCGGGAAATGGAGTAATACAATGAAGACGCTAAACGTTCTCTTGACACTTCTCGTTCTCGGCCTCGGCGCGGCCGCCGTGTTCTACGTCGCCAACGGCGGCCTCGACACACTCGGCGGAGAGTCCTCCAGCCACGAATCCGAAGACGAACACGGACACGAAGATGGGGGTGAGGAAGAGTTCGCGCGTGGCCCGCACGGTGGCCGCCTCCTCGAATCCCCCAACTACGACCTCGAAATCACCATTTTCGAAACCGGAATGCCACCCCAATTCCGCGTCTACGCCTACCGCGACGGCAAGCAAGCCCCGGTTGACGACCTTCGCCTAACGGTCGACCTCGCCCGCCACGGCGGCCGCGTGGACACCATCGAGTTTGCGCCCGAAGGCGAATACCTTCGAGGGATTCAGGTTGTCAGCGAGCCACATTCCTTCGATGTCACCGCCCGAAGCCAACGGGGCGAGTTGCGGCAAGATTGGACGTACTCTTCCTACGAAGGCCGCGTCGAGATTTCCCCGGAGGCCGCCGAATTCGCCGGCATCGGCATCGAAACCGCCGGCCCAGCGGTCATACCTCTCACGTTGACGCTCCCCGGCGAGGTCAAACTCAACGCCGAACGTGTCGTGCACGTCGTGCCGCGACTCTCCGGGCTCGTCCGCAGTGTAGAAAAGAGTCTCGGCGACACCGTTGTCGAGGGTGACCTCCTCGCCGTCGTCGAAAGCCGGGAATTGGCCGACACAAAGAGCCATTTCCTCGCCGCGCGCCAGCATCTCGAAATTGCCCGCACCCGTTATGCGCGCGAAAAAGACCTCTCCGCGCGGAAGGTCTCGTCCCAAGAGGATTTTCTCATCGCACAGGAAGCGTTCGCCGAAGCGGAGATCGCCTATAAGACCGCCAGACAAAAGCTCATGTCGCTCGGTTTTTCGGCCGCCCAAATCGACCAGATCTCGGAATCCGGAGAGCAGCCGCTCACCGTGTACGATGTTCGCTCGCCGATCGCGGGCATCGTCGTCGAAAAACACATCACCGTTGGCGAAGCCGTCGCGGACAACTCCGACATCTTCATGCTCGCCGATCTCTCGACTGTCTGGGTCGAAGCAGTCGTGCACCCCAAAGACATTAACCGCATCCGAGTCGGTCAGGATCTGACGATGCGTTCCACCGATTTGGATTTGGCCACCCCCGGCAAGGTTGCATACATCGGGCCTGTCGTCGGCGAGGCGACGCGTACCGCCACCGCAATCATGGAGGTCCCCAACGTCGACGGTCTCTGGAAGCCGGGCTTGTTCGTCACGGTGGACGTCATTGAGGCCAACAACGAAGTCCCCTTGGCCGTCCGCGCCGATGCGATCCAAACGTTTCGCGACTGGTCCGTCGTATTCGTGAAGCACGGCAACGTATACGAGATCGCGCCTCTCGAACTCGGCCGCGTGGGCGGCGAATGGGTCGAAGTGATTTCCGGCCTCGCAGCCGGCACGGACTACGTCGCGCAAAACAGCTTCGTGATCAAGGCGGAAATCGACAAATCCTCCGCCGCCCACGAACATTAACGAGAGGACCATTCGATGTTCGAACGCATCCTACAATTTTCCATCGATCAACGATGGCTCGTTATCGCTGCCGTCCTGGGTCTTGGGGCCCTTGGCGTTTACAACTTCGGCCGCCTTCCCATCGACGCCGTGCCCGATATCACAAACGTCCAAGTCCAGGTCAACACCGAAGCCGCGGGATACTCTCCGCTCGAGATCGAGCAGCAAATCACGTTCCCGCTCGAAACCGTCATGGCGGGCCTGCCGCAATTGGACTACACGCGCTCCCTCTCCCGCTACGGCCTTTCCCAACTCACGATCGTCTTCGAGGACGGCACCGACATCTACTTCGCCCGCCAACTCGTCAACGAGCGCATCCAGGAAGCAAAAGGCCAACTCCCGCCGGGCCTCGAACCGTCCATGGGCCCCATCTCGACGGGACTCGGGGAAATCTTCATGTACACCGTTGAATCGCTTCCCGGCGCTCTCGGACCCGATGGCACTCCGTACACGTCGATGGATCTTCGAACCATCCAGGACTGGATCGTCAAACCCCAACTCCGCAACGTGCCAGGCGTCGCCGAGGTCAACACGGTAGGCGGTTTTGCCAAGCAATACCATGTGACTCCCGATCCCGAAAAGCTCATCAAATACGGACTGTCATTCGCCGATCTCGCCGAGGCGATCCAACATAACAACGAAAACACCGGCGCGGGCTACATCGAACGACGCGGCGAACAATACCTCGTGCGCGCCCCCGGGCGCGTCGCGTCCATCGCGGAAATCGAGGACATTGTTGTCGGCCAGTACGCAGGCGTGCCCGTATACATTCGCGACATCGCCGAAGTCGCCCCTGGCAAGGAACTGCGCACCGGCGCGGCCACGGAGAACGGCGTCGAAGTCGTCATGGGCACGGTCCACATGCTCGTCGGCGAAAACAGCCGCGAAGTCGCCCAGAACGCCGGCGCAAAACTTGAAGAAGTCAACGCGAGCCTCCCCGAAGGCGTCATCTGCGTCGCGGTGTACGACCGCACCCGCCTCGTGAACGACACCATCAAGACCGTCTACACAAACTTGAGCGAAGGCGCTTTGTTGGTGGTTGTGGTCCTCTTTCTCCTTCTCGGCAATGTTCGCGCCGCCCTCATCACCGCCCTCATCATCCCCTTCTCCATGCTGATGACGATCTCCGGCATGGTCGCCAACGGCGTCAGCGCCAGCCTCATGAGCCTCGGCGCCCTCGACTTCGGCCTCATCGTGGATGGCTCCGTCATCATCGTCGAAAATTGCGTGCGCCGCCTCGGCGAAGAACAAAAACGCCTGGGCCGCGTGCTCGCGCTGCCCGAGCGTCTTCGCCTCGTCTACGACGCCTCGCGAGAAGTCATCCGCGCGAGCATCTTCGGCGTCTGCATCATCATCGTCGTATACGTCCCCATCCTCTCGCTCACCGGCATCGAAGGCAAAATGTTTCGCCCGATGGCCCTCACCGTCATCATGGCGTTGGCCGCGTCGGTCGTTCTCGCGCTCTCGTTCGTGCCCGCCGCGGTCGCAATTCTCCTTCGCGGAAAAATCGCCGAGAAGGAAAACTTCATTGTCCGTGGCGTGTTGGCGCTTTACCGTCCCGCCCTGAATGCCGCGCTGGCTTTCGGCCCGCCCCTCCTCGCCGCCGCCGCGGTCCTCTGCGTCATCTGCGGTTTTCTTGCCCTGCGCATGGGCCGCGAGTTCATCCCCAGCCTCGATGAAGGCGACATCGCCCTGCACGCGCTCCGCATCCCTGGCACGGGACTCGAGCAGGCGGTCTCCATGCAGCATTCGCTCGAGGAAAGGCTTCAGGAATTTCCCGAGGTCGAACGCGTCTTCGCAAAATCCGGCACCCAGGACGTCGCCACCGACCCCATGCCTCCAAGCGTCGCGGACAATTTCGTCATCCTCAAGCCCCGGAGCGAATGGCCCGACCCAAATCGAACGAAGGAAGACTTCATTCATTCGATGGAAGAAGGACTTAAGACCGTAATCGGAAACAAGTACGAATTCACCCAGCCCATCGAGATGCGGTTCAACGAACTTATCGCCGGGGTACGGGCCGACCTCGCCGTAAAAGTCTTCGGCGACGATATGGACACCCTTAACGAAATCGGCCAAGACGCCGCCGCGCTGCTTCAGGCCATCCCCGGCGCGGCGGACGTTCAAGTCGAGCAAGTGACGGGCCTGCCGGTCCTCACCGTCGAAATCGACCGCCGGAAGATCGCGCGGCTCGGCCTCAACATGGCGGACGTCCAGCAGGTCCTCGCCGCGGCCGTCGGCGGTCTCACCGTCGGGCAACTCTTCGAGGGTGATCGACGCTTCGACATCGTTCTGAGGCTCCCCGAGCATTACCGTGGAGACATCGCGAAGTTGGAGCGCATTCCTGTGCCACTACCCATCACGGACGCCGATGCCGAATTCTCCAGTAGCGCCGGGAAACACACCAGCGCCCGCGTCGCACGCTACGTTCCCCTCGGCGCCGTCGCTAACTTCAACCTCCAAACCGGCCCAAACCAGGTCAGCCGCGAAAACGGCAAACGCCGCATCGTCGTCACGGCCAACATCCGCGGACGCGACATTGGGAGCTTCGTCGCCGAGGCACAAGAGTCAGTGCGCGCTCAACTCGATGCGCCGGCCGGTTACTGGATCGAGTGGGGCGGCACCTTCGAGCACCTCATCTCCGCCGCGGACAGACTCCGCGTCGTCGTGCCCGTCTCGCTCCTGCTCATCTTCATCTTCCTGTTCATCACGCTGGGCAGCGTCAAGGACGCCCTGCTCGTGTTCACCGGCGTGCCGCTCGCGCTCACCGGCGGTGTCCTGTCGCTCTGGCTCCGCGGGATTCCCCTTTCGATCACGGCCGGCGTCGGCTTCATTGCCCTATCCGGGATCGCCGTCCTCAACGGCATCGTCATGATCACGTTCATCGAACGCCTTCGCAAAGACGGAAGACCGGTGTCCGAAGCCATCCGCGAGGGTGCGTCAAAGCGCCTCCGTCCAGTCCTCATGACCGCGCTCGTCGCGTCCCTCGGCTTCGTGCCCATGGCCCTCGCCCACGGCACCGGCGCGGAAGTCCAACGCCCCCTCGCCACCGTCGTCATCGGCGGCATCATCAGCTCCACCCTACTGACCCTCTTCATCCTCCCCATCCTCTACCAACTCACCCACCGCAACAATCCAACGACCCAAGGCACCCTCTCCGCCCCGCCGACTTGAGCGCGCAATTTACGTAGAACTTTGAACCTCGAACTTTGAACCTCGCACTGAGTACCGAGCACTAAAACTTGGATAGTTCCACAAACGCCTGATACCGATGCGCGATCTCGTCCGGCCCGACCTCCGCAAGACGCTCTGGCCCGAAGGCCTCGCAGGTGTACGACGCGCACACGCTCCCGTGGATCACGGCCCGCTTGAGCACGTCGAACTCAGTCGAGTCTTGTTGCGCGATGTAGCCCATGAACCCGCCGGCAAAGGTGTCGCCCGCGCCCGTCGGGTCCACCACGTCCGCCATCGGCAGCGCCGGTGCAGAAAACATTCTTCCGCCCACGAACAGCAAGCACCCATGCTCGCCCTTCTTCGGCGCGACAATCCGCGGACCTAGACGTTGAATTTTCCGCGCCCCTTTCACGATGTTGCGTTCGCCGGTCAGCTCGTACACTTCCTCGTTGTTAATGACCAAACAATCCACCCGCTCCAACACCTTCAGCAGGTCCTCACGCGTATTGTGAATCCAAAGGTTCATCGTGTCCATCGCCACAAATTTCGCGTTCGATTGATCGAGCACCTCGAGTTGCAATGACGGGTGGATGTTCCCCAGAAAGAGATACTTCGAGTCCCGCGCCGCCTTCGGTAACTTCGGATGAAAATGCTCGAACACGTTCAGTTGCGTATCCAGCGTGTCCCGAAGATTGATGTCATCGTGATACCGGCCCGACCACCGAAACGTCCGGCCGTCCATCACCTCCAGGCCGCCCAGATCGATTCCCTTCTCGCGCAGCAAGTCAGCGTGGGAGGGAGGGAAGTCCTTCCCGACGACACCCACTAGCCGCACGTCCGTGTAGTTGCACGCCGCCAGCGAAAAAAACACCGCCGCCCCGCCTAGCCCCTCCTCATTCCGCCCCGCGGGCGTCTCCACCGTATCCAACGCCACCGAACCTACGACCGTCAAACTCATACGCCAACCGTCCCTCCGCTAAAGTATCGAGCACCCCGGGCCGCGTATCGTAGCGCAACACCACGCGGTGACGCACACGCTTAGCCAGCACTTGCGCGCGTCCGGCGCAACGCGTTGTTAAGCGTTACGCCGCCAGCGACAGTGCCCTCAGTGCCGCCAACCACCCAATCAGTGCGAGTGCGGCACGAAAGTAATTGAGCGCGATCCACCGCGACGCCATCGCTCCGGCCTTTGCGGACGGGAGCGCTTCCGACCGCATCAGCCGAACGGCCGTTGGAATGAAGTATGAAAACGTTGCGATTCGCTCGACGAGAGTAATCACCGCCGCGCCAAGCCACCATTCGTGTCTCGTTCCTTGAGATTGCCAGGCGACTACCAGATTCGCCATCGTTAGCAGGGTGAGCGGAACCGTTGTGACAAATGCCCAGAAGCTTCGCCCGGTGTCAGTAGCGCGCATCGCCTCGCTATTCACCCGAACGCCCGGCCCCGGCGAGCGATCAAACCACTGCGGGAAAATGACCCGCTGTTCGTAGAGACCGGCGCCGAATGCGATGCCGAGGTTGATGACGAACAACCACAGCAAAATGTTAGGAACGTACTGGGCCATCAATTCGCCTCCGTTACGTGCTACGCGATCCACTCTTAGACCGGATCGCAGGCGATGCCGTTTTGCCTCGCTGTCGGCAAAATACGCCATGAGATCGCTCACGAATGACTGGCCTAACGCTCGAGAGGTGGAGCGCTTCGTTGGGTTGGCCTTCGGGCCCGTGCGTTGGTCTAAAATAGCGACTGCCGCATGAAACCGCGAATAACTGCCGATTGGAGGCGGGTATGGCCGAGGTCAAGACGAAAGTTAACGATGCGTCCGTTGCGAAGTTTCTGGATGCGATCAAGGACGATCAAGTCCGAGAGGATTGTTGGGCCATCCTCGACATGATGCAAAAAGCCACGAAAGACAAACCCAAAATGTGGGGAACCAGCATCGTGGGCTTCGGCAGTTACCACTACAAATATCCCAGCGGCCACGAGGGAGACGCGGCACGGATCGGGTTTTCACCGCGCAAGCAGAACATCACGCTATACATCATGCCCTGCTTCGAACGAAACCACGAACGATACCACGAGCTGATGGCTTCGCTTGGCAAACACTCGTGCGGCAAGTCGTGTCTTTATTTCAAGCGGCTCTCGGATATCCATGTGCCGACTCTTAAGAAACTCATCAATGCGTCCGTCCGCACATGAACGCGGCCTATCCGCCGGAAAAGCGAAAGAAATGATCCGCGTCGACAATCGCGTCAGCAGCCCGAGGCGAAAGTTGAGATTTCCACATACGCCTCCGCAGCGGCGGAACTGTTCACTTGGAAGACGAGAATCGCCAGCCTGAACACGGAGCTACACCTGGTAAATCTGGAGCAAATTTCCGCAGGTGTCGTCGAATATTGCCTGAATCACCGGCCCCATCTTTACCGGCTTCGACTTGAACGCGACCTTCAGCCCCGTCAACCGCTCGTATTCTTTCTGAATGTCCTCCACCTCAAACGCCGTGTACGGAACACCTATGTCATGCAGCGCCTTTTGATACGTCCTTACCGCCGGAAATCCCGCCGGCTCGAGCGATAACTCCGTCCCATCCAGCTCCAGCGGCGACACCACGGTCAAATAACGCACCGGCCCCATCGGAATTTCTTGTTTCTTCACAAATCCCAGAATTTCCGTATAGAACTTCAGCGCCTTCTCCTGGTCATCGACCGGCACTCCGTACAGTTTGATCTTCATGGTTGATTTGTTTCCTTCCGCTTCCTGTCCATGCGCCGTCTGCGCCATCATCATCAGTCCAACCGCGCCTACCCCCGAATGCATAAAGCCACGTCTGTCCATTGATCCTCTCCTCTTCATGTTCGTCGCTCATATAATCTAACCCGCCGAAGAAAGTTTGTTCAACCAGGATTCCCACTTCGGCTTGTCCTTCGCCGCGTTCGCCGCGCGTTCACCATACCAGTAAAGACTGAACAGCACGAACATCTGCCCGCCAAAATCCCAAACGCCAACGAGCGCCAAACCGGCCGAAGGTTCATCCAACCGCAGTAGCAACTCGGTCGGATGTTTCTCCGGGCCCGTCCGCTCGACCGTGCCCGCCAGCCTCGGAGCGCCAGTCCCGCCTGAGTCTCGATGTTGGCCCTTCGTCGCGTCCATAAGACCAAGCGAATTCCGAACGTTGTCCCAAGCCGCCGAAAGTGGTCCGGGTACCTGCCCCATGAGCCGAATCGGCGAACACGGCTGGCCGCGAAAATGAGAGAGATACAGCCGCAGGACATCGAAGAAGGGCGGCCAACCCGACTCGAAACCCTCCATTTGTTCGTCCCACTCGTCACCGCTCGCGAATAAACTTTGGACGAGACGCACCACACATGCGCCGCCGGCGCGCGACTCGACTACGATTTCGGTGCCGAGCGGCGGCGCACCCGGTGCCCATTCGCGCTCCTCGTAGGAGAATCGCAGCGGCGGTTCCCAAACGGTCACCGTGCCGTGTGACTCCATGCCTCCCCCAAAGTGATGGTCAACTGCGCCGCCCGCGCGTTCCTCGACCTTCGAAGGCGCAAACCAAGACGAAATTCCGGGCCCCGTCGCGATCGCTCGCCACACCTCCTCCGGCGTGCCCGGCACTTCAACGTGTACCTGGACGGATTTCCGCCCCGACGCCTCTTTCTTCACACTCATGGTGTTCTCCTTAATCAATCAAAAATAATGAATCACAAATCAACTCATACTTCTAAATACAGCTATGAGTTTAGGAATCTCTGTGTTCTCTGTGGCTCCGTGGTCGTAGTTGTTTCCCGTTCAATTAGCTTCAGAAGTCTTCGCAGTCGTCGGCTTCTGCGGCAACGGATGCGCCACGACCACCAGCCGATGCACCCGTCCGCCGGGCGCCGATTCATCGTGGTAGCGCGCGGCGAGTGCCGTGATTGCCTGCGCGAGGTCCTTGCTGAACGCCGCGCGGTCCGCCGCCGACCGGAACCGAATCTCGGTATCGATTGACAGCGTCGCCAACCGCTTGCCGAGTTCTCTCGATCGGCGCAGCAGACCGCTCACCTCGCGAATGATCCGCGCCGCCAACGCAATGAGATAGCTCGCCGAAAGGCGGTCCTCACTGCGCCCCGGGTCGCTCGCGGCCGGCCCCATCGCGCCCGGCGAAACGATATACGATGCCGCCGTCGCCACCATTAGCCGCTCCGTCAGGCCGCCCCATTGCCGCTTCTCCGCCACGCGCACCAACCCGTGCGTCTCGAGCGATCGCAAATGGTAGTTGACCTTTTGCCGCGCAAGCCCCAGCCGCGCCGCCAGCGCCGCCGCGGAAGCCGGCTCCGCCAATTCCGAAAGCAGCCGGCTCCGCACAGGCTCCAGCGCCACCGCCGCCGCCGCGGGATCCTCGATGACTTCCACGTCAACCATGCGGCCATCGTATCATTGACAACTTTTCTTGTCAATGAATTTTTCGTAGACCATTGACTCGAGGGAAAAGGGCTTGACAAATCCCAACGTTTCGATTATCCTATGCATCGGAATACGAGGTAATATTTGATGAACGTTCGAGGCACATTGCCTACTCTGATACTGGAGACGTTGGCGCGCGAGCCGAACCATGGGTATCGGATCGCGCAGCAAATCAAGGCGCGGTCGCGCGGGGTGCTGGATTTCAAAGAGGGGACGTTGTATCCGGCGTTACACAAGTTGGAGAAGGAACAGGTAGTCGAGTCGTATGAGGCCGAGGAAAAGGGCCGGATGCGGCGGTATTACCGGATTACCGAGCAAGGCCTGAGTGTATTGGCGGAGGCTCGGGAAGAGTGGCGGCAGGTTTCGCGGGCGGTGTCATTGATTTTGGAGGAAGCGTGAGCGATGGCAACTACGGACATGAAACACCTGTGGGCGTTGGAGACCTGGCTCGTCGCCGCGAGCTGCCGCCTGACGCGAGATTCGGTCGCCCGTGTGCGCGAGGAAATGTGGGCGCATTACGAATCGGCCCGCGAGGATGCGCTCGCAAACGGCGCGACGGTCGACGAGGCGCACGCTGCAGCCTTGGCGTCGCTGGGCGACCCTCAGGAAGCGAACAAGGAGTATCAGAAAGTCCACGTGGTGGACGTGGAAAATGCGCTGTTGGCCGAGGACCGCTGGATCAGCCGCGTCGTATGTTCGCGGCGATACCTCCTGGCGATTCCAGTGATGGCGCTGTGCGCGGGCGTCGGTGCGTTTCTCTACAAGCCGGGCACCGAAACGCTGACATTGCTCGTCGGTGGCGCCGGGTTGTGCTTTGTACTCGGAGCGCCTTTCGTTTTGCGGATCAACACGCCTGCCCGCGGGCGCGCGTATCGTATCGTCCGGTGGGCATGGCTCATCGCCGTGATGTGGTTGGCGTACGGGCCGGGCGGCATGGTGGGTTCATGGCCGATGTTTCTCGCGATGGGCGGCTCAATGTTGTGGATCGTCGCATGGGCGGATTGGAATCGCATGACACTCCGGCGGAAAATCCCCGTCGCGCAGTGGCCCCGGGGACTCTATCTGTAATTGGAAATCGCGTGGCCGCGGCTATCCTCCCGCGACTGCCCCGACCACGAGATACGGCTCGTCGCCCGTGACGACCGCGTCGGGCAGCGGCGCGTCCATGGCCTCGTTGGAAAGGTCCTCCATGCACGCGTAGAACCGGATGAACGGGCGGCGTTGCTTCGTGACGTGATCGCGGATCGTCCCGCGCAGAGTGGGGTAGAGGGCCTCGAGCGCGTCGAGCACCGAGCGTTGCGTGATCGGCTCAGCCACCTCCAGCCCCACCTCGCTGCCATCCACGCGCGCCAGCGTCCGCAAATGCGTCGGCAGCACGACCCGAATCAAGGCTTTATCTGGCATGGTCCGGGCAGAGTGTCTCCCAGAACTGACGATATGGCATGACGTTCTCGTGCCGCGCCTTCCAGTGAGCATCAATGCCATCCCAGCCATTACCTTGAAACACATGGCCGCAAAGTGGACAGATTCGTGGACGGTTCGTGGGGAGGTCGTGCCCACAACAGAGACAATCCGCCCATTGAGAGCGTGAAGGAGGCTTTCTCATGCGCGCGCCTGCACCTCGATGGGCTTGATCAACAGGTCTTCCCGCGGAACCTCTTCGCCGTGCGCCTCAACGCTCTCAATGAATGCCTCAATCGCCTCGCGCATATGCTCGACCGTCTCATCGAGCGAATCGCCCTGCGAATGGCAGCCCTTCAACGCCGGACAAGACGCGTGAAACCCGCCGTCCGCTTCGCGCTCCAGAATGATCGTGTAATGATGGGTGACCATCGCAATGTTCTCCTGCGCCGGATCGTAGGTAGCGACCGCTCGCAAATGCAAGCGCACTACGCCAGCGTCTGCACCTCGACGGACATCACCGGCGGCAGATCACGGACGATGGGCGCCCACGTGTCGCCCGAGTTGGCCGAGCAGTACACCTGGCCGCCACTGGTACCGACGTACACGCCGCACGAATCGAGTGAATCGATGGCCATCGCGCCGCGCAGTACGTTGACGTAGCAGTCGCTCTGCGGCAGGCCCTTCGTGAGCGCCTCCCACTCATTGCCGCCGGTCTTGCTGCGGTAGACGCGCAGTTTGCCCTCGGGCGGATAGTGCAGGCTGTCGCTCGTAATCGGCACGACGTAGACGGTCTCCGGCTCGTGCGCGTGGACCTCGATCGGGAAGCCGAAATCGCACGGCAGGTTGCCGCTGATCTCGTGCCACGATTCACCCGCGTCGTCGCTCCGCATCACGTCCCAGTGCTTTTGCATGAACAACGTGTTCGGGCGGGAGGGGTGCATCGCGATGCGGTGGACGCAATGGCCCACTTCCGCGGTCGGGTTCGGAATCTGTTCCGAACGCAGTCCCTTGTTGATCGGCCGCCACGTTTTGCCGTTGTCGTCGCTTCGGAACGCGCCCGCCGACGAGATCGCGATGAACATCCGGCCGGGATTCGCCGCGTCGTGGATGAATGTGTGCAGGCACATACCGCCCGCGCCCGGCTGCCATTCGTTGCCCCGCGTGTTGCGCAAACCAGGCAACTCGTTCCAGGTCTTACCGCCGTCGGTCGTGCGGAACAGCGCGGCGTCCTCGACGCCCGCGTACACGGCATCGGGATCGTTGGCCGATGGTTCCAACAGCCAGACGCGCTTAAACTCCCACGGGTGCGCCGTGCCGTCGTACCACAAGTGCGTGCCAGTCGCGCCGTCATAGACGAACATGTTGCTCGTGCCTTTGGGCATGCCATCAGGCCCCATCAAGTCCTCAGGCTTTGTCCCCGGCGGGTCCCACGTCTTGCCGGCGTCATCCGAGCGCTGGATGATCTGGCCGAACCAACCGCTCGACTGCGACGCGTAGATGCGGTCCGGATCCGCGGGCGATCCCTTCATGTGGTAAATCTCCCACCCGGCAAAGAGCGGCCCGCTAACGTCCCACTTCTCCCGCTTCCCATCCGACGTCAACACAAACGCACCCTTCTTCGTCCCTACCAACACACGTACCCGGCTCATGTCATGCTCCTCGATATTTTCTTGGATGTAATCCTGTCGTGCAACCAAACGGCCTCACGAAAAACAATACTCAATTCCGTCAAAACTCGGCAACGTTTCGGGGGCCGTTCAACTTTTCAACGGAATCAGCGCGCGCAGGCGCGGATCGCGCAAGAAGAGGCCTCCCCATACCAGCACGCCGAGAATAATCGGGATAACGAACGGTTCGCCGACGCGCACGTGTGTCGCGGTCGCGCCGCCAAGGTATCCGGTCAGCAAAATTGCGCCAAGATACGACGTGCGCGGAAACACATAAAGGGCAGTGCACGAAAGCTCGACAATCCCGAGTCCCGTCGCTATTCCCGTGTCGTATCCAAGATGCTCGAAGCCCTCCACGACTGGCGCCGGTTTCACGAATTTCATGACCGCGCTCATCAGCAGCATCAGCACCGGCAGCGCGCTCATGATTCGCCCAGCCCAGAGCATCCTTTTCGACACCGCTTCATTGGTCGGTTCCATCAGCCATCCTCTCAAGTTGTGGCGTCACCCCGTCGCTCTACCTCGCCTTGTGCCGGCTAGTCTTCGTCAATTTGCCCTTCGCGTCATACGTCTTCCATTCGCCGGTTTTCTTGTCGTCGGCGAATTCGCCCTCGTCGTATAACTTCCCAGTCGTGTGGTACCGCTTCCAAACGCCGACGCGTTTCTCGTCTTTGAAACTGCCTGTCTGCATCAGCTCGCCGCTTTCGCGATACCACTTCCACTCTCCGGGCAACTTTCCCTTCGAATACTTCCCAAGCGCCTTCAATCGCCCGTTTCGCAAGTAATACTTCCACTGCCCGGTCTTCTCCCCATCCTTATACTTGCCCGAGGCCGACAACGTGCCGTCCGTGAAAAACTCCTCGACAACACCGTTCTTCAGTTTCCCGTCTGCGTCGTGTTTGCTCTTATCCGTTTTCATGGCTGGATCCAGATTAGGACGGCTTCCGTTCTGCGATCATCTTGAGCGACGCGAGCCCCGTTTCAAAGTCCGTGCCCACCATTTTGTCCATGCTCATGAACACGCTGATTACCCTCGGCATGATGCTGTCGTTCACACCGTCCATGCTCCACGTGATTCGCCGCTGGCCACCCTCTTCGTCAACGCGCCACATCGCCTTGTTCGTCACGGCAAACGGACGGAAAAATTCTAACTTCAACTCCACGAACTTGTCCGGTTCCGCGCGCATGATCGTGAGACGCCCCGAGCCCACCTGGCTGTTACCCTCCCAACTGTAGCTCGACCCGACGCCCAGCGCCGGGCCGGTGTGCTCCGTCTTCATCGCCGGATCGCGCTTATCGTACGGCGACCATTCCCGCCATCGATGCAAATCGCTGAACTCGGCATAGATGTCCTTCGCGCTCGCCGTGCTGAGAATCGACCGCTCGACGCGAAACTCCTTTGGCCGAAGCATCGCCGCGATCAAAACGGCCGCGACGATCACAGCCAAGACTCCAACAATCGTCAAGAGTATCCACATGGGTCAAGTTCCCTTCAGTCGCGTTTAGGTTCAACCAGAATATCAACGCACCCTTGCCAAGTAATCGGCAAACCTCGCCAGATCCAAGTTCCAACCCTTCTTCATCCCGGCCGGCGTGCCCTTACTCGTACCGTAGCGCCTCCACCGGATCCACCGCCGCGGCCTTCAGAGCGGGGTATACCCCGAAAAAGACTCCCACCACAAGACTGAACCCAAGCGCAGTCGCCACTGACCACGCCGACAATGACACCGGCATCTCCGGATAGCCGATTCGCATCCCGATCGTGCCGAGCCAACTGAGAAGAATCCCAAGCGCGCCTCCTCCAACGCTCAGCGTCACGGACTCGAAGAGGAATTGAAGGCCGATGTCCCGCCGCGACGCTCCCACCGCCATCCGAACGCCGACCTCGCGTGTCCGTTCGCGGACGGACACGAGCATGATGTTCATGATGCCGATACCCCCGACCAACAGCGCGATCCCCGCGATACTCGCCAGCATGATCTCGAGCGCATCGAATATTTTCCCGAGCGTCCCCAGCATACCGTCTTGATCGATGATCGTGAAGTCGTCCGTGTAGTCGTGCGCGGCGTACAGCACTTCGTGGATCGTGTCCGACACCGCCTCGATTTCCTCGCGCGAATTCGTGGCCACGGAAATCTCGTACAGTTGGTCCTCGCCGCCGTGGAAAAGTTGCTGCGCGCTCGGAATCGGAATCAGGACGATGTCGTCCAGATTCATCCCGAGCGACATCCCCTTCGGCTCGAGAATCCCGACGACGGTGTGCTTCGAGCGATTGACGGATATCGACGCGTTGAGCGGATTTTCATCGCCGAAAAGTTCGTGCGTCACCGCGGTCCCCAACACGCACACGCGTGCGTTCTTGTCGATGTCGCGATCTTGAATAAAGCGCCCGACATTCGGCCGCGTCTGGCGTACGGCCTCGAAGTCCGGCGTTACGCCAACGATCGACGTGTCGCGGCGGCGCTCGCCGTATTGCACGGGCCCCGAGCCAAGCACGAGCGCGGAGACACCTTTGACGCTCGGCACGCGGCGTTTGATTTCCTTCGCGTTCTGATA
The DNA here is from genome assembly GCA_964467615.1 of uncultured Nitrospirales bacterium. GTDB lineage: Bacteria > Hydrogenedentota > Hydrogenedentia > Hydrogenedentales > CAYXRK01. The sequence goes on from CAYXRK010000014.1 coordinate 21,330, forward strand.
CGTCAGCGGATGTTCCGCGCCCGCGGAAATCGGAAAGATGCCGGCTGTTTCCTGTTTGCCCGGTTGTACGATGACGACGTTGCTGCCCATCACCGCGAACTCTTTTTCGATGTACGTCTGGGCCGCTTCGCCAAGCGCGATTAGCGATATCACCGAGAGAACGCCAATGATCACGCCCAGCGCGGTGAGTCCAGAGCGCACCTTGTTCTGCCACAAGGAATCAATTGCCGTGCGGATGCTCTCGATGGGATCCATCGCTCACGCCCAAGTTTCCCGAATCACAGACTCGTGTAATAAGTCGTGCCGCTGCTGCTCCAAAAATCGGGCACGACATCCCCCCCCACCGGGCCGACCTGCCAATCGTCATCGTGCTCGTCATTCGTCATTCGTCATCGTAATCGAGTATTTGACGATGCACACGATCGCAATTACTCAACGAATTTTGGTCGCGCGGCGTTAGTGATCGCGCAGCAGCACGAACTCGGCGATGCCGCGCATCGCTTCCGTGTACTGCCCCGCTGGCAACGCATCCAAACACTGATGCGCGCGCTCGACATAGGTTCGCGCCAAATCGTGTACGCGCTGGATCGCTCCGTTCGCACGAGCGGCGCCCGCGATCCACTCCAGATCGTCATCCGCCAACGCGTTCCCGAACAACGCGTCGAACCGTTCGGCGTCTTCGGAATCCAGCGCCTCGCGCATATAGATAATCGGCAGCGTCATCTTGCCTTCGCTCACGTCCGCGCACGAAGGCTTACCCAGCGTGTCCTCGTCCTGGTCGAGGTCGAGCGCGTCGTCCACCAACTGAAACGCAGTGCCCAACGCCATGCCGAATGCGTGCAGTGTATTCTTGTCCGCCGGATTGATCAGCAGCGAGGGCGTCGCGCAGGACACGGCAAACAAGCTCGCCGTCTTCTTCTCCGCGAGCCGGATGCAGTCCTCCTCCAACAATTCCGAAGTCTGCCCGCGCCCGAAGTTGATGAGTTCGCCCTCGGCCATTTCGTGGATCGACTCGAGCGCGCTCGCGATCACCGAGCAGGAATCGTACACCGTCAACACCGACAGCGCCCGCGCCACGAGGAAGTCCCCGCCGAGCACCGCGATGTGGTTCGTCCAGCGCGCGTTCAGCGAAGTCTGCCCACGCCGCAGCTTCGATTCGTCCACCACGTCGTCGTGCGCCAATGCCGCAAGATGTAACAATTCCATCGCCGCCGCCATGTCGATGTACCGCGACAAGTCCCGCGTCCCCAACGCGCGCGCCGACAACAGCGTCAGCGCTGGGCGCATCAATTTTCCGCCCATGTTCGGCGGTTCCGCGTCAGGGCCGTACACCAGCCGAAAGGCGTTCGTCCATTGCTCCAGCACGCGCTCGCGCACCGCCCGCAACTCGGGCTGGATCGGCGCATACAGCGCGGCGAGACTAACGGTGGTTGCCATGGGCGCGAATGGTAGCATAGGCCCGCGAAGCGAGGCGAGCGCATCGCCCGTTTTCCGCGCTCTATTCGCATGCCGATCCCGCTCAACACCCCCATGCTCCTCGCCGCGATCCTCGCGCTCGCGGTGTCACTCGTTTTCGGCGCGGCGCGTTGGCGAGCATTGCTCAAGGCCGCGGGCATCAACGCAAAGTTTCGCTGGTGCCTCGCCCACTACGCCGTGGGCTACGTCTTCTTCTCTATCGTTCCGACCGTCCTCGGCGGCATCGCGTATCGTGGCTTCGCTGTGTCGCGCACTGGGGCGGGATCGCCTCGCGCCGCTGCCGTCATCGTCATCGAGAAACTCGTCGGTGCTGCCATACTTTGCGCCGTCCTCATTGTCGCCATCGCAGGCGTCGTTCTCTCCGGCGCGCCCATCGCAAAGTTTCAGATTGGTGTCGCCACGCTCGCGCTAATTGCAATCGGCTCGATGTCGCTCATGCCACTCGCGCGTCCAACTATGTGCCTCCAAATCGCCGCGCTCGCTGGACTCGATCCCAACGGCCAATTGTCGCGCACCCTCGTTGCCATCGCCATGTATCGAGCTCCCCTCCGCATCGCTGCATTCCAGAGTTTGGGACTCCACACCTCGCGCTTCATCGCCTTGGCGTGCGTAACTCTCGCGGCGACCTCCGATCAATCAACGGTCATGCACGTTCTCCTCTCCGGCGCACCGATTCTCTGGGAAGCCTCTGCCAATCCCCTGCTACTCGGCCTCGATCCCGCATCATTCCAATTCGGAATGCGCGATACAAACGCACCCTTGCTAAACATCGCCGTTGCGGCCCGCATGCTTTGGTTCGCAGGACTCGCGCTCGCCTTCGTCATGTTCGGAATCGGAATGCGCGCGCCGCGACTGTTTCTCGACGACGAAGCGATTCTTCCGCGCGACGGATTCGAGATCCCAAACGCCCAATCCCTACGCCGTTCGGCGCTCGCGGTCGTCCTCACCAGCATGGCCGCCGCTGGACTCGCCGGATGCATCGCCGGCCTCGCCGAGGCCCTCTGGCTCACGCGCTTCTACGTCGAACCGCTCGAGCTACGCCTGCTCTGGTGGGGCCCGCTCGTCTACGGCCCCGCCTCGCTCCCCCTCGGCGGTTTACTCGGCGCAGTTTTCGTTTATTTTGGCCTCTTCCGCGGCAAACCTCCCACCACCCGCGCCAGCTTCTCCCTCAGCTTCGGCGTCCTCATCGCCCTCGCCTTCGTCGTCGTCGGACGTTTCCGCTACTCACGCGACCTTCTCGCCGAACAACCGCTCACCCTCTCCCAAATCGCGACCGTGCTCGCCCTCGCGCTTGCCGTGGGAACGGCATGCGGCGCGGCCACGTGGATAAAGATGTATCTCTTCCGCTTTAACACATGGACACTTCTCGTTGCCTCCGCCTTCGCCTACGCCGCATGCATCGCGCTCGGCGTGGCGCTCGATCATCATTGGTCCGTCACGCCCGCGCCCGTCCCGCTGGCGTCCGCGCCCACTGGAAATCCGCCGCCCGTCATTCTCATCGTCGCCGACACGCTCCGCGCCGACTATCTCTCCCTCTTCGACGCCAACGCCGAAGCTGTCACGCCAAATCTCGAAGCCTTCGCGGCGGACGCCGTCACGTTCCAATCCGCCTTTGCCCAAGCGCCGTGGACAAAACCCTCCTTCGGCACGATCTTCACCGGCCTCTACCCGCGCGACCACGGCGCGGAAGGCAAGGCCTCCTCGTTGCGCAACGACGCCACCACGCTCGCCGAATCGTTGCACGCCGCGGGATACTTCACCAAAGGCTTCGCCAACAACGACAACATCTTCCCGCATTTCCGTTTCGGCCAAGGCTTCATGGAGTACGAGGTGCTCGAACGCGAACTGCCCTTCGCCGGCGCGCTCTCGGTCCGGCCCATGGTCGGCTTCGAAGTCCTGCGCCGCGCCCGCGCATGGTGGATGGCCCCGCGCGTCGACGAACGTATGATCTACATGCCCGCCGACAGCGTGAACACTCGCGTCGACGAATGGCTCGCGTCGCGCGCGTGGGCCGAGCGCCCGCCGTTCCTCTTCGTGCACTACATGGACGCGCACGACCCCTACATGTCCGCCGAGGAGCCCGGACTCGGCTACGGCCCGCTAGAACTCAGCTGGCGCTTCCCCCCCGAAGGCCGCCTCGACAAAATGCGCAGCGCCTACATCAACGACATCGAATTCCTCGACCGCCACCTCGGCGCGCTGTTCGCTTCGTTGCGCAGCGCCGGGCTCTACGACAACGCGCTCATCCTCTTCACCGCCGACCACGGCGAGGAACTCTTCGACCACGGCGGCTGGTGGCACGGCGAAACGCATTACGACGAAGTCATCCGCGTGCCGCTCCTCATCAAGCTGCCCGGCGGCCAACACGCGGGCGAGCGCAACACCGACATCGCGCGCCACATCGACCTCATGCCGACCGTCCTCGCTTGGGCGGGCGTCAACGCGCCCACCGGATTGTCGGGCATCTTCCTAATCACTCCCGACGGCGAATTCCATAACGCCGCGATCACACACGCCTACGCCGAAAGCGATATCGCCGGCGCGACGCTCCGCTCCATTCGCGACGCGCAATTCAAACTCATCCACGCCAACCCCACCAATCCTCGCGGCCTAAAAGAAACCGAACTCTACGACTGGCGCAACGATCCCCACGAACAACACGACCAATCCACAACCAACCCATCCGCCGCCGAAAACCTCGCGCCCATGCTCAAGTAGGGCCGTTTCAGCAGCGCCCGCCTCGTCGGCGCATGTGGGGCAGCCGCCCTCGGCTGCCAGCGCCCGCCGATAGTAGCGCCTGCCTCGCCGAGGCTGGCACAGCCCTACCCCGATTCCGACTACACCATCATCAAACCCCGCTATAATCCGCAAACCATCCGGACACACCCCATGCAAAATACAAACGAGCCCAAAGGCCGAGTCGGTTCGTCCTTCGATGCGTTCCTCAAAGAGGAAGGCATCCTGGACGACTGCGAGAAGCTGGCAATCAAGGACATCCTGGTCATGCAAGCCGAACCCACAAATCCGGACGAGCCATCGAAGACCTAAATGGCGAGGCAAACGAAACGGGGCAGCGTCACAGGGGTTGATATGAAAGCCGAATACGATCTCAAGAAAATGAAGTCCCGCAAGAATCCCTATGCCCGAAAGCTTAAGAAACAAATAACGCTCCGGTTGGACTCGGAAGTTATCGACTACTTCAAACAGAAAGCCAAGGCAAGCGGGATTCCCTATCAAACACTGATCAATCTGTATCTTCAGGACTGCCGTGCCGCGCGCCGCGATCTCAAGATGTCCTGGTCATCGTAATCCATGTTTCATCTCCTTTCGTGGGTGAGCCTGTCGAGCCAGGAACGTACGGCTCCGTTGCCCCCTTTCACCTTATTGACCCAGTTGACTGAATTGTCCCGTTATATTATGATGATTGAGACATGTCAGTATTGTTCGCACCCGAATTCACTGCTCCACCCGGCAGATTGCCAATACAGCTCACAATTGTGGGAGATGATCTGATGCTTTGTCACAAACGACGTCAGTTTATTCTTAAATTCATCACACTGCCGCTACGCGCACACGTCACCCTTTTCGTGGTCTTTATCATATCTCTCGGCGCTCCAGCAGCAGTGGAGGTCAACGATACTCAGTTGCCCGAACCGTGCCCGAAAAATGTGGTGGATCTCGGGTTGAGACACATCCGTTCCAATCCTGGTAGATACGACTTTCCCGCAGATCAGGTAGAGTCATGTTATTGCGCGGGGTGGTCACTCGCTCAATCCCAGACAGGTTGGGCTACTGCCGACGCCATCTTCGACAGCCTTAACGCTAATCCAGATTGGTACAAACAGACGAGCTTACCGCTTCAATTGTACTACTTTTGGAATCGCGCCCAAGTGAAATCTAACCGCCTAAAGGCCGACTTTCCCAAGAAGTTGACCGCGGGGAAGAAAAAATACGCCCAAACGACAACCGATCGCTGGCAAGAGTACTTCCAATGGCACTCCGAGTTGTCGGCGGCGGACAAGAGTAAGCTTTCTGAGTGGGATCAAACGAAATACCGCGTGGAAAGGGCCACGGCTTCGCTCGGAAACGCTAAGTACGAAGCAAACAAGGACGACAATCCAGCGCGGGCGGTCGGGAGTCTATTTACTTCGGAGTGCAAACCTGAGGATTTTGGACCGGATGCGATTCTACTATGGATAAACTGTATGCGCGGATACCCTCGGACTCAGTTGAACAATTCTATCACGATTGATCAGGCGTTCATTCGTGACCAAATAGGCCTACACCCAGAAACAAAACTTCAATGGGAGGCGTTGTTAAAGTCAATAGAGAGCTTGACCAGTAGACGTGACAGGGACTACAGGCTGCTCCCCCTGATCGGAAACGTCGCTACGGCAATCCGCGGCGCACTGCCACCGTCGTCATGAAAGCTATACCGTGCCATATCGCCGCGCTGGTCATCGTTGCCATTTTTTCCGATGCGGCGTATAGCCAAGATCCTGAGCTTCCAACCGACGATGATCCCACTTCTGAACTGGCAGAAGTCAACAACATACTGGATCCAAATCTTAAGATCGAGTTGAAGGTCGAGGAGCCTCTACCGACTACTGTTGCACAGGAGACCAATCTCTACGTGTCCGTCACGAATCTTTCTGAGACAACCTATGAGATCCACACGACGCGCCTTAGACTCCCTACATTATGGACAAGAGTTATGAAGCTCAATGTGGATAGTCAGGGATTCACGACCTTGTCTGGGGACGTTCTACCAGTCCCGGCAGGAGGGAGGCTTCTCATACAGTTTCACTACGCTGGAGCAAACATCTCTGATTATGCGGCCGTTTCGGATACACTGTTCATGCTCCCTCGAGAGGTTCGTATCGCAGGTGAAGTGCTCGTGAAGGAAACGGGCAGCGAGACGAAAGCGGTACCGTATTATTTCGATACAGTGGTTCCGCTTGAGCCGACAATCCTGTCTCCTCTCGTGGGAGGTGTGGTTGGATCAGTTCTATTGGCACTCTTTCTAATGGTATACGAATGGGTGAGGCCACCAGATCCAACGAAGGTTGTGTCATTGGCCAAGCATATCGGAAGGGCCGCTAGTCTAGCGGTTGCTGGCTCCGTGACATCCGTCGTATTTCACATTCTCGTTATGCGCTTCAACGACCCGAGCATTCCGATTAATATAACAATTCACGATTTCTTTGGAGGAGCCGTAATCGGCCTTTTTTCGTATAAGCTAGGCGAATATTTCTACACGCAATTCACGAAATAGCGGAAAATACGGGTACCCGACTATCACCGGGACATCGCCGCCTCAATCCGCCCCCGCGTCCAACAACTCCTGAATATCTAGCTTCCTCAGCTTCGGCGCTGTGATTCCCGCCGCGATTACCGTCGCTATCGAAATCGCGCCGCCGATCACCACTGATGGCACCAAACCGAGCAACCGCGCCGCCAATCCTGACTCGAATGCGCCCAACTCGTTCGACGTCCCCACGAAAATATTGTTCACCGCGCTCACCCTGCCGCGCATGTTATCCGCTGCCGCCGATTTCCAGCGTTAGCCTCCGAAACCGCACGCGACGAGTATTGCTTGACGCACCTCGGGCCACCTCGCTTCCGGTAGCGTACACAACAGGGGACCAATGCGGCCGCGCTGGGCCAGCGACACGTGGTCAAAGTTCAACGCGCATGTTGCCGGCATGCCATCGTCCGCCGTCAAAATTACTTCGGATGATAGCCCGCGAATAGTCCGTGTCGCCGGGGCAACGATGATTTCGTTGAGCCGATCAATGACTTCGTCGCGCGTGAGAATCAGTACGGGGCGGTGCTTGTCCGGAAGTTGAAACGTGTACCACCGAATCTCGCCCCGCTTCAACCGAACTGCTCCCAGCCCTCGGCCTCCCACGCAAGCGGTTCTTCATCACTGGAGAACTCGTCGCTATGGGGAGGCGCCGCGCGATACCCGGCCGCGTCGTCGGAGCTGGATCGCTCGGCGATCAACCGGATCAACCGAACGCGCTCCTGCGGCGTCAGGTCCGCAACGAGCGGCAGGATATCCTCGGCGGTCATTGGCGTGGCCATAAGAGAACTCTACCATACGCCCGCGATATCGGTCGAAACGCCCGAAGAATGGGAAGATCACTCCTTCCCCGCGTCCAACAACTCTTGAATATCCAGCTTCCTCAGCTTCGGCGCTGTGATCCCCGCAGCGATTACCGTCGCAATCGAAATCACTCCGCCGATCACCACCGACGAAACCAACCCGAGCAGCCGCGCCGCCAGTCCCGATTCGAACGCCCCCAATTCGTTCGACGTCCCCACAAAAATGTTGTTCACCGCGCTCACCCTGCCGCGCATGTTATCCGGCGTCATCAATTGCAACACCGTCGCGCGCACCACGACGCTCACGCTGTCGAATACGCCGCTCAACAACAACAAGCTGAAACTCAGCAAGAAGTTCGTCGACACCGCGAACAACACCATGCACGCGCCGAACGCCCCCACGCACCACAACATCGCCCAGCCCGCGCGACTTGTGTATCGGAACGAGGTGCCTAACCAAAGCTGGACAGCATGCGACGAAGGCTATGTTTTTTGCCTTTTCGCCTCGCGGCTTTGATTCGCTGATCCAGGTTGGGTTAGGGTAATCGCGAGTGTAAAGCTCGTGGTGTCGGACCGCTTGTAGGGGGTTAGCCCGCCCTGGAGAACGCGGAATGCTAAATCTAAGTCCAAAGTTCGTGGTTGACGAGAATGAAGAGAAACAGGCCGTTTTGTTGACGCTCGACGACTGGCAGCGGATTCTCGAGGACCTCGAAGAACTCGATGACATCCGCGAATACGACGAAGCTAAGACCGCCATCCATGACGCTGTTCCGTTTGAGCAGGCCGTGCGAGAGATCACCGAGGCGGAGTAGGTGGCGTACCGAATTGAAATCCTTCGGTCGGCACAAAAACAACTCGCCAAAATCCACGCTCTCGATCGTGCTCGTATCGTTTCCGCGATCCGAGACCTGGGCAATGACCCGAGGCCTCCGTCTACAAAGAAGCTCTCCGGAAGGATTGCATGGCGAATTCGCGTCGGAGACTATCGCGTCCTGTACGAGATTGATGATGGGCAGGTTACTTCTCATCGTGTCAGTGGGCCATCGCCGAGAAATATATCGCTGATGCGGATCGAATCTCCGAATCGAAATAGAAGCAGCCCGACTCTCGTCGAAATCGGCCGATTTTCAAGGGTCTTTCGGCAACAGATAGACCCCGATGCTATTGCCATTCGCGCGCTCGGAGGTGGAGTAGGATTCCGCCTCTTTCTCGGGCGGGAACTTGAGCCAATTCGTGCCGTCGCCCACCGGATGATTCACGAGCTCGACGCCGTCGCCCGGCGCGGTTTCGTCCCATCGCGCCAACGTCGCGGAGCCGCCGCCGTCCATGTTTAGTCCCGTGTACGCGCCGAAGTGAAGCAACCACTCGCCCACCTCGCGCGTCGTAGCGCCTTGGCTCGCGTGGCGGCGTCCGTCGATGACCATGAACAAAACGTAGCGCGAGTCCCTGGAGAGCCCGATTCCCGTGCGCGGATGGGTCTCCGGTTTTCCTTCGATTGCCGTGCCGTCCATCAGGACGATCGCGAAACCGCTCACGGCGGTTTGCACGTCGTCCGGGTTCGTCGGCGCGGAGACGATCGCGGGGCGAGCGTCATCGCCTATCACAAACGACGGTTCGGCGGTCGCGGGAGAGACGACGACCCCCTCCGACACGGCAAGGCCACGCAGGTCTGTCGGCGTGCTCTCGTTCCACGGCGCGGGCCACGGCTGAAACGCATCGGCGTTGATCGCCACGACCATGTTCATTCCCAGGCTTCGCGATTCCCGCACAAAATCGCGCGTCGTCTGGCGCAACGTTTCGACAGAATTCTCCATCCAATCCGCGCAACGCGGCGTGGCGTGAAAGCGAATCCGCGGGTTCGTGGCGTCAATCCGCGCACAGAACACATCCATGACCCGCGGCGTATCCACCGACTCGGCGGCAAACTCGACGCCGGGATAGGTGTCCGGTACCACGTCCCAATCATACGTACCCTGCTGTGCGTACGCCAACTGGGCCAAGGCCGCGAGTAGCGCGACTACGGCCATTCGGTCCGGGTGTGATACGGTCGTGATGATTGCGCGGCAATTCATCGGATTACCTCGATGGGGGAATTCTGACGGACACGTACGCGACAGATAGTCTAAGCGCTGAAGGCGCGAAAGCATTGTAGCTTGGGGCGCAAGCCCCAAGATCGGCGTACCGCCCCATCCTCGAGTAGCCCTGTAAGGGCGGAAGAATAGGGCCTTTCAACAGAGCGAGAGACACAACTACGAACCGATACGCTATGCTATACGGTAAGAGGTCGATTTTTGAAGGGATCGGGCCAAGCATCGGGACTTACGGAGTTTCTTTGGGCCTATCCCGTATTCTTTGTAAGAGAACGCACTGTTCAATCGACATTGCTGCGAACGAAGGGTAATCGCTTCAGAATCTCGAACATGGAATCGATTTCACCCCAAACGGCATCCGACGCGAAGCTCGCCGAAATGGTCAATCGTTTGCGAGACGGCCTGGATCCTCTCAAGATTTACCTGTTTGGATCGCGAGCGCATGGCGACCAGGCGCCCGAGAGCGACTACGATCTATTGTTGGTCGTCCCGAATTCCGATGAGCCCATGTACAAACGATGCCAAAAGGCATTCGAACTGCTCTACGGCTTGGGCGTAAGCAAAGAGTTGGTTTTGGTAACGCAAGGAAGTTTTGACGAACAAGCAACCGTTCCGTCCACACTTCCCGCGACCGTGCTTCGAGAAGGCAAATTGCTCTATGCGGCCTGAGGTCGCGACGGCAAGGGCTATCAGATCATGATCGTCAATCCCAACAGAATAGGGAGAGCGAATCAATGAGCGTAGTCGAGCAGCGGCGAGGGCTGGACTTTATTGCGCGGGCTTCGTCTCCCGAGGAGGTTCTTGTCCCGGAGGACATGGACTCCGAGCAGCGGATGATGATGAACGCCATCAGGGAGTTCGCCGCGAAGGAAGTCGAACCGGTGATGGAGAAGGTGCTCGCGCGGGACGAGGCGACGCACCGCGACTTGTTCCGAAAAGCCGCGGAGCTCGGCATCTTCATGGCCGAGGTTCCGGAGGAGTACGGCGGCCTTGGGTTATCGGTGCTTTCGATCGCGGGGATGAACGAAAGCCGGAGCTTCCTGGGCGATTTCGCTTCGACCGCGTTCGCGCACCAGGGCATCGGCACCTTGCCGCTGGTGAATTTCGGGACGCCGGAACAGATCGAAAAGTTTCTCCCGCGCTGCATGAGCGGCGAGATCATGTGTTCGTTCGCGCTGACCGAGCCGAGCTCGGGCTCGGATGCGATGAACATCCGCACGAAGGCGGTGCTCAGCGCGGACGGTTCGCACTACGTCGTCAACGGTTCGAAGCAATGGATCACCAACGCCGGCTGGGCGGACCTGTTCATGCTGTTCGCCAAAGTAGATGGCCGCGAATTTACGTGTTTCCTGATGGAGCGGAATTCGCCGGGCCTCACGGTACATCCCAACGAAAAGTTGCTGGGAATCAAAGGATCGTCCGTCTGCGCGCTGACGCTCGAGAACGTGAAGATCCCCGCCGGAAACGTCCTTGGCGAAATCGGAAAGGGTCACAAGGTCGCCCTCTGCACGTTGAACCTCGGGCGGCTCAAGATGGCCTCGCACTGCGCCGGGGCCTCGAAGAAGGCATTGCAAATTGCCACGGCCTACGCCGCCGAACGCCGGCAGTTTGGCGTGCCCATCGGCGAGTTCGGATTGATTCAACGCAAGCTGGCGGAAATGGCCGCGCGCACCTACGCCGCCGAATCGATCGCGTATCGCACCGCCGGGATGGTGTACACCGCGCTGCAGGCGATGGGCGACGAAGCGCGGCATTCGGTCGAAGCAAAACTAAAAGTGCTGTCGGAGTTCTCGGCCGAGTGCGCCTTGGCGAAGGTCTACAACTCGGAGACGTACAACTTCTGCGCCGACGAAACTCTCCAGATACACGGCGGCTATGGCTTCAGCGAGGAGTATCCGGCCGCGAAGATTTACCGCGATTCGCGCATCACGCGCATCTACGAGGGTACCGCGGAAATCTGCCGCATCACCGCCGCGAAAGCTCTCCTGCGCCGCACCACGGACGCGGGCGCGGCATGGCCCGTCGCGACGTCCGGACCCGCGCAAAGCCCCGACACGGGCGGTCCATTGGCCGCGCTGAAAGGCCACGTCGACGAGTTGAAGAACGTCTTGCTCTACGTGCTCGATATCGTACTGCGCGAGTTCGGTCCGGAAGCGTTGCTCGACAAGGACAAACAGCAATACTTGTCATGTTTCTCGGACATGGGCGTCGAGATTTACGCCGCCGAGAGCGCGATACTTCGCGTGCTCAAGCTACAGGCGCGCCACGGCGAAAAGGCCCTGGCCCTCCCGGAAGCAATGGCCCGGCTCGTGTTCGAGCGCAGCGTCGAACGCGTGCGGCAGGAGGCGACCGAGGCCTTGGCCGGGTTCTCGGACGCCGGAGCGCTGCGCGATCATCTCGCGAAGATCGAGACCTGGCTGCCCTTGCCCTGCGCGCGAATCACATTGCGAAGCGAAATCGCGGACGCCCTCTTGGCCTCGGGCGGCAAATTCCCCGAGTACCGGTAGGAACGCTATGGCAACCGGCGACATCATGGATGGTCTACAAGTACACTCGCGTTTCGTTCCGCTCGCGGAAGACACGCATTTCGCCCGCAAGGATCTGCTCGATGAACGAGCGCGGCGCAGCGTCGATCTGCCGTTGAAGTATTGGCGGCAGCAGGCCCATTTCACCACGCCGGCAAGTGGCGCGCCGGGAAAGGCCATCCGCGGCCTCAAGCCCGTCAAACGGCTGCTGGAAAAATTCGCGATCTCGCCGGAAGACATCGCCACGCAGACCGGTGCGCCGCTCGACACGTTGCGCGAAGTGCTCGACGGCGACGACCATTCTCCGTTCGTGATGGTGGACGTGGAGGACGCCGTCGCGCTGACCGAGGAATCGATCAGCAAAGCGCGGCTCGGCGCGGTCCGCTGTTTCACGCAAGAGGACTGGGGGCCGACGCTGCCGTTCTTCCGTCCCTCCGGCCTCCGCCTGCCGACCTGCGTCGAGGACTTCCTCACCGTCCTGCCCGAATGCGCGGCGGATCGCGCGCCCGCCGATTTTCCCATCGCCGGGATCGTCTGGCCAAAGACGGAACACCCCTCGGAAATTGCGTGGGTCTGCGAACTACTCACGAAAATCGAGCGCGAATTGCAACTCGACGAGGACCAAATCAAGTTGGAATTCCTGGTCGAATCAGCGCACGGCCTCGACCAACTCGGCGACCTCGCGCGGACCTGCGCGCACCGCCTCGTCGGCATCATCTGGGGCATCGCCGACTACAGCGCCGACGTCAACCTCCCGCGCATCGACAACTATCATCCGATGTGCGATTGGGCGCGCCACGAAATAGTGAACGTCACCGGGGCCTACGGCGTCCCCGCGATAGACAACATGACGCTGAACTACCCCACGCCCCTGCATCGCGCCGAACAACTTTCCGCCGCTCAGATCGCCGAGAACAAAACCAAGGTCCTCGGCGCCCTAAAGGAAGCGTACGATGACGCGCGCCACGGCATTGAGCTCGGCATGACCGGCAAGTGGGTCGGCCATCCGCTGCAACTGCTCATGGTGCTCGCGGCGTACCGCAACGCCATCCCGAAGAAACAAATCGAGAAAGACATCAACGAGATCGAGGCGTACACCCGCAGCGTCGTCGCCGGCGCCGGCGCGACCGTCCTTGGCGAAGGTGCCCAGGCCTACATGGCCGACCGCGCGACCGACCGCCACCTCCGCGCCCGCCTCCGCCGCGCCACCGCCTGGGGCAGGCTGGACGCCGCCAGAGCGCTGGCCTTAGGTGTCATCACTGAATCCGAACGCGCGACGATCTAACTGAATGCTCCTGGTTACCGCGACCCGATGGCGGCAATGAAGATCGAGTGGATCGCCAATCAGATACTTGGCGGTGACTACATTTATAGCTGCCACGCTGACCAGGAACGGCGCAATGACAGTTTTTCCGTTACCGAGATAGAGGAAGTGCTGACGCACGGGGAAATCATCGAGGATTACCCTGACGATCCACGGGGCCCCTCCTGTCTCGTCTGCGGAGAAGCGGGGCAGCGCAGCGTCCACGTCGTATGCGGTACCAATTCGATCGACAAATTGTTTATCATCACGATATATGGGCCTCGTCCTCCAAAGTGGCCGACGCCCAGGGAGCGATACCGGAAATGAACGAGACGTACGGTGATTGCATCTTCTGCGGAGGAGATATCGAGGAGCGCATCCTCGACGTGGACTATCGCTCTGAAGGACGACTTTTTGTCGTCGAGCGTGTACCGGTCGGTGTCTGTACTCAATGCGGCGAGCAGTTCTATACCGCGGCGATCGCGAAGCAGATGGAAGCCGCGGCAAAATCGGCATCCAGCAACGGCCGCACGATTGAAGTCCCGCTTGTCTCGTTGGCGTGAGACTCTCGGACGAAATCAAACACCCCGCATTGACATACTGTTCATTTCGGAATTCTCTCAATGAAACTTGATACAAAACCGACCATGCGCGCAATCACCGCATATGCGCGCTCATTGGGCAAAGAATTCGGTGCACTAAAGGTGGTTCTGTTCGGGTCGTTCTCGAAGGGCAGCGCGTCGGACGACTCGGATGTGGACTTGTTGGTCATCGTTCCGTTCGAGGGACGGGCAGTGGAACAGGCGGCCCGAATGCGCGCGACGTATCGTCCAGCATTTCCGGTTGACATCATCGCGCGGACGCCGAGTCAAATCGAGAAACGGCTAACTCTTGGTGATCCGTTCATACGGAACATCCTTGACCAGGGCACGGTCCTCTATGACGCGGATCGTCCGTGAATGGGTCAATAAAGCGGAAGGCGATTTTGCATCTGCGTTGCGAGAACTTCGCGCCCGCAAGCATCCCAACTACGACAGCGCATGCTTTCACGCCCAACAATGTGCCGAAAAATACTTGAAAGCCTATTTGTCTACGCGCGGACGAACCGTTCCCCGCACGCACGATCTTGTGCGGCTTTTGGATTTGGCCATCCCCGACGAGCCATTGTGGGATGCGCACCGGGACGAGTTCGCGTATCTTTCAAGCGCTGCGGTCGATTATCGATATCCCGGCGAGCAGGCGGACAAAGCAACTGCGAGAAAGTGCGTGGAAATATGCAAGCGTGTTCGCGACGAAGTGCGGGAATCGTTAGGTCTTCGAACAAAGGGGGGATCCGAATGAGCGCCAGCGTGCAGCAATGCCAACTCAATTCGACAATTTCTTCGAAGACTTCCGCATCGGCGACACGCTCGAGCACTCGCCAAGGCGCACGGTGACCTAACAAGGCGAAAAAAAGCCACTATACCGCTATGATACTCACGGAGACCGAGCATGGCAGTTCAACGGATTGACATTCCCATCGCCGCCATTGGTGATTTGTGCCGCGAATACGGCGTCAAGGAATTGTCCGTTTTCGGTTCCGCGTTGCGTGAATATTTCGGCCCGGAAAGCGACGTGGATTTTCTCGTCGAATTCAGCGACAACAACTACGGCCCGTGGATGGCCAAGTTGACCCGCCTTGAAGACGAGCTTTCACGAGTCGTTGGACGTCGCGTGGATCTCGTGCCCAAGGACAGTCTCAAATGGGTCATCCGCGATCGCGTCCTCCAAGCCGCTGAGGTCGTCTATGTCGCCGAGGACTGATGACCTGTACCTGGTGGACATAATCGAATCGGTGGGATCAAAACGGACTTTCCTCAAACAATCGTCCGAATAGGGACATCCGGCCTCGTGCAATTCGGCAATTTCTTCGAAGACTTCCGCATCGGCGACACGCTCGAGCACACCCCCAGGCGCACGGTCACCGAGGGCGACGCAGCGGTGTATCTTTCGCTCACGGGGGATCGGCATCCACTCTTCTGCGACGCCGAATTCGCGCGGCGTATCGGTTACAAGCGTGAAGTCCTGAACGATCTCCTCGTGTTCCACCTCGTGTTCGGAAAATCCGTGCCGGACGTCTCGCTGAACGCGGTGGCCAACCTCGGCTACGCCCGCGTGCTGTTTCCGAGGCCGACGTATCCGGGCGACACGCTCCGCGCGCGTTCGAAGGTGCTCGGAAAAAAGGAAAACAGCAACGGCCAAACCGGCAACGTTTACGTCCGCACAAGCGGCTTCAATCAGCGCGGCGAAATCGCCTGCGAATTCGTGCGCTGGGTGATGGTCCGCAAGAAGGACCCCGGTACGGCTACCGGTTTCAAGGACGAACCGCTGCTGCCGAAGGACGTTCCAGCGGACAAGCTCACGGTCGATGCGGAGTTAGACCTCTCGCGGTGGTCTGCTACCGCTGCCGCGGGCCCGCGCTACTTCGAAGACTACGTGCCCGGCGAGCGCATCCACCACGGCGCGGGCATGACCATCGACGAAGCGGAACACGCGATGGCGACGCGGCTATATCAAAACACCGCGCGCGTACATTTTGACGCGCATTACGTCCAGCGCATCTCCGGCGGCCGAAGGCTGGTGTACGGCGGGCACGTGATCTCTGTCGCCCGCGCGCTCGGGTTCAACGGCCTCGAGAACGCGCTGCGAATCGCCGCGTGGAACAGCGGGACCCACGCCAACCCCACGCACGCCGGCGACACCCTCCACGCCTGGTCCGACGTCCTCGCCTGCGAACCCGTGACGGGCCGCGACGACGTCGGCGCATTGCGCATCGCGCTCATCGCCGTGAAGAACCAGGACCCCGTCGAGCAGCCGATCGAGCTCCGCGTGTTCGATCCGCAGCGGGGCCGCGAAGTCTACCACCCGAACGTCGTGCTCGATTTGAACTACTGGGTACTCATGCCCAAGCGCGCATCCGCAGGCAACGTCTCAGGCTGACAATTTACTAGTCCACTATCGCCTGGTTCACCAACACCGCGAACTCTTGCCGGATGTTGATGTGCGTGTACGGCCGCACCTGCGTCATGAAAATACCGATGAGGTCCTCGACGGGATCGACCCAGAAGTACGTGCAATACGCGCCGCCCCAGCCGAAGGTCCCCTCGGTGGTCGGCACGCCCGCCGCGCCGCGATCCGTCACCACGCTATACCCCAACCCGAAGCCGTAACCCGGCCCGGTCAGCCACGGCGTCAGATCGCCGATGTGGTTCTTCGTCATCAGCTCGACGGTCTTCCGCCCGAGAATGCGTTTGCCCTCGAACACGCCGCCGTTCAGCATCATCTGGTGGAAGCGCCAGTAGTCCGACACGGTCGAAACCAACCCGCCCGCGCCCATGAAATACACGTGCGGCTCTTTCACGAAGCGGCTCTCGGCGCTCGCCGGATCGCCGAGCGTGAGTCCGCCGCTTTCGCCCGGCGCATACTGCGCGGCAAACCGATCGAGTTTCGCCCCCGGCAAATAGAAGTACGTATCGGTCATGCCGAGCGGTTTGAAAATGCGCTCGTGAAAAAACTCGTCGAGCGTCATGCCCGACATTACCTCGACCAGCCGCCCGACGTGGTTCGTCGCGCCGGAATATTCCCAGCGTTCACCCGGCTGATAGTTCAGCGCAACCGGCGCCGTCCGCGTCACCCAGTCCCCAATCGTCTCGTTCGGCGACTGCTTCTGTGACGCCTTCTCATACTCCGCGGCAAGCGATCCGCGATAGCCGCTCTGGAACCCCGCCGTGTGCGTCAAAATATGTTTGACTGTTATCGGCCTCGCCGCCGGCACGAGCGTATACGGCACGCCGCTCGTCGCCTCGCCCGAAGGCACCGCGACCTTCAACTCCGCATACTCCGGCAGCCACTTCGAAATCGGGTCGGTCAACAGGAAGTTGCCTTCTTCATACAGCATCATCAGCGCGAC
>CAYXRK010000014.1:38790-45328 GCA_964467615.1 uncultured Nitrospirales bacterium
GACGGAGGTGATCGGCTTCGTCATCGACGCGATCCGAAAAATCGTGTCCGTTTCCATCGCTTTGACGTTCTCGATGTCGGAGTTGCCGCGCGCCTCGAGATGCACGATCTTCCCGTGCCGCGCCACGAGCGTCACCGTCCCCGGCACGAGGCCCTTGTCGATGTACCGCTGCATCGCAATGCCGATTCGCTCGAGCCGTTCCGACGACATGCCCACGCTCTCGGGCCGCGCCGAAGGCAAGTCGAGTCCGTTCCCAAACGCCCAGCCCGATACGAACGCCACGATGAACAAGAAACGTAAACGCGTGATCATCTTCAATCCCTCCCAGTTCGCCCAACTACTATGAGGCCGATTTCTCGAATACGACTGCGTGCGGCCAGCGCACGCGTCGAAGCGCCACGCCGGACGTGGTCCACGCCATGCTTGGTCCCTCGCCCGCGTTACCGGCGCATTATTCGGCCCCGGCGCTGTCAAGTCAAAAAATGCACAGGGAAGCCGTGTCGCACTCCAAACCGGGAAACGGCCGAGTTCATAGGCGATACGACGAAGCGCCCGGGCTGAGGGCGGACCCGGGCGCTTGCGTCGCTCAATTACCGCTGTTAGTTTTGTGTCACCGTGACTTCGCGGCTTTCTTTGCCGTTTGACATACGGACAACCATGGGACCGCTGTCCCCACGGCTTCCCTTCTTCGAGAAGGGTTTATCCTCGCCCTGATATACGTGCTTTAGGGACGCACCTTCGTGGACGTACAGCCGCGAATCGCCCAAGTTCACGTAAGCGCGGCCATCGTCGTGCGCATTGCGCGCCACCGTTACACCAAGAGTGCTACTTTCCGTGCCGATGCCTGCGTGCGAGTATCGTTCCAACACGGTTTCTTTCCCGCCGCCCGCGTATGCAGGTAGCGTGAAGATCGCCAGGGTGATCGCCGCGGCGATACCGAATTTGTAACCAATTTGCTTGTTCAACATTGCCCTATCTCCTTTAATCGCGTTCCGATTCACGAATGGAGCGGAACGCGTTCTCTGCCGAGCCCTCAAGTTCAGCCGGTGTCTGCCGGCTCCAAAGGCCCCGCGCCGGAGCAATTCCGTCGCTACTAGGGCCTCACCGATCGGATCGACCCCTTGTACATGTTCATGGCGCATGCAAAGGGTATTTCTTGCCCGTCTCGCGGTTGGATCGTGACGCGGACGGGACCGTTGAGGGGTAGCTCATGGCGCATTCCGGTGTCGGAAAACACGACCGCCGTGGCGCAGGTTTTCTCGGAGGTGCGCAGAAATTCCAATACCGCAGTCGAATCGGGGGGTAATTCCACCTTGCTCGGTGTAAATCCCCTTTCATCAACAATGATCCGCACAACGCCGTCATCTTGCTCCGCCGGAACGGTCGACTGATCCGGAGCGCTCGACTGTTCGGGAGCGCGAGCGCATCCCATGGATAGCACCAAAGCGAGTGCGGCGACGGAAACATATCCGCGCTTGAACATAATTCGACTCCTCTCAACTCACGAGTACCTGCGCCCAGAGTTCGACGGACACACTGCGCCCGTCAACAGATTGCCGGAGAGGAGGGACGCTTAGCAGCGAAACGAATGATTAACGAGGTAGATTTCCGGTGGACTCTCGGAGATACTCGCGACGAGTATTGAGAGTGCAGACGAAAGCGGCGCCACCGCATCTACGTTATATCCGGCGGCCGCGCACAATACTGGTGTGACGTCCGGGGCAGACGGGCTTGGTTTGGCGGTGAACAAAAGACCCGCATTGGTCATTGTCACGTCGCAACAGCGTAGCGACGCTTCGTCGGTCGGGCAGGGGTCCTTGTTCTCGTTTTCGCAGCAACAAAACGAAAACACGCCGCCCGTCAACAGGCAGGTGTACGTTACAGACCCCGCGACCGAGCCTTGGGCCGCAACAGCCAGACAAAAACCAATATGCAGATACTGGCGCATCGCCTTGTGAAACATCCTAATCCGGCTAATTGTTCCATGAAAATCTTACCATCGGCATGAAGATGGAACAAGCCCTCGTAGAATTGAGGCACAGGTAATTGGAACGAAATATGCCACGAAAGATGCAGGAGGTGATGCACATGCCGCAGGAAGACAAAGGATACCGGATCAGGACACCTAATTGTGTTGGCCACTCTCGGTGCCCTGGCATTGATTTGGGCCCTCTCCATGGGTGGTATGATGTCCAGAATGATGGGTATGTAGTGGTTTGTCACGATCCCTCGGACGTAGCATGCCTCAATGGTTGTGGGCCATGCCAGAGATTCGCCTGGCAGTGTGGGGCGCGGGTTTCAACACCGTCTGGGAGTTCGCCCAATCCCCGCTCTACACCGATCATCACAATGGGCTTGCTTACGTTCTTTGGACTCGCCTGCACTGTACCGCGGGTGACGTTATGATCCTCGTGTTCAGCTTCTGGCTTGTTTGTATCTTGATGCGTAGCCGCAACTGGCTGAGAGACAAGAAACCCGTGGCTATTGGACTCTTCCTAGTTTTTGGCGTCGCCTACACCATTTTCAGCGAGTGGTTAAATGTGAACATTCGGAACACATGGGACTATGTCCCCGCCATGCCCACCGTCTTGGGGATCGGCTTTACCCCAGTGCTGCAATGGTTGACAATCCCACCGCTTGTGCTCTTTATCGTGGGCAGTGTCGAAACGATTCGATATCGAGCGCTCACACTTCCGTGAACCGGACATTAGCACAGTGGAGGATGGGCTGTGAGCGGCGATCCATCGGTTTCGTCGAAACCGGCGCTTCTAGTCGCCTCTTCCCGGACTAAACACTTCGACAATCGAAACCGGTGTCGAGCGGACAACAAGATCGTACAACTCCTCAACCTCCGCGTTCATCAGCCGCGGACAACCCATCGAAGCATACTGCCCTATCGTCTCCGGGCGAATGGTTCCGTGGATTCCCAGATCGTTCGGCAGGCCCTCCGCCTCGGGCACCAGCGGCATCCAACGCGAACCCAATTCGTTCTCCGGCGCGCCCGGCTGAATCGGCGCGGACCCCGGCTTCCACCAGATCGGGTCCTTCTCCTTGTCTCCAATCTTGTATTGGCCCAACGTTGTCCGCCCTTCCTTACCCAGCCCGCACGTATACACCTTGAACGTTCCTTCGCTGTCCAGCAGAAATAGGCGGCACGTGGAACGTTCAATGACGATGCGAAAATCCTTCGGCGTGTACTTCAGCATCTGGTTCAGACGCAAACGATTGGGATCAGTCATCCCGTTCGCCCGCATCAGCAGCCCCTGCGTCGTGTTAAGTTTAATCCCAATATTGGTGATCGAGTCCCCCGCCTGAGTCGTATAAAACTTGCTCTCCGGCGACTGGGCCGTGTCGAAAATCATCGCCACGTTCAGCCTGCCAAGTCCTTCGACCCCTTCTTCCCAATCCCGCCCGCCCCAAGCCGCTTCATTGGACGCCCGGCGATACAGGTCTCTAGCTTCGACGCGTTTGTTCTCGCGCTCCTCATTGCGCGCCAGACCAGATAGTGCGCCTGCCCGGATCTCCGGCGGCGCGTTCTCGGCAATGCGCGTGTAGATCGCCAACGCCTCTTCGACAGCGCCCTCTTTCTCGACGATCCGCGCGTACCCCAAAGAGGCAACCGGCTGTTCCGGTGCGTTGGCAAACTCGTCCATGACCCGGCGATACGTCTCTTTGGCGCCCGCGCCGTCCCCCTGCTTTTCGAGTAGTTCCCCCCGAAGCAGCAGCGCTTTCGCCGAACCCGCATCGCCGCTTTCAACTAGCGCCGTCAATACGCGTTGGGCCTCCTCCGGATTGTCCTGCGCCGCGAAGGATTCGGCGTCCGCGAGCGTCGGGGCCGGCGTCGCCTCGACCTCCCCACCGCCGCCGAACTGCTCCGAAAACCAACTCGAAAAACGAAGCACCCCCGCCACCGCGCCCGCAACGATCACCAAAGCGAGAATGATCTTGGTCAGGCTAGGGCCTTCCTTGCGATGGTACATCTGCGTTCGAACACGTTTCTCAGTCATGGTTCCCCCCTAGGAACTTCTGCGAATACTACGGTTTTATCCCCCTGCCGTACCAGAAGTTGCGCGATCAGATCCGAGAACCGCTCATCCTCGAAAGATCCAAAAGCATCTCCGTCACGGACTGATACCGCTTCTTCGGCTGCCGCCGCAGACTTTTCAACAATATCCGATCCAACTCGGGTGGTATGTCCGGATTAAACATCGACGGCGACTCGAACCGAAACTTGCTGCTGACGATTTGGCGCTGGATTTCCTTCGCGTCGCGGCCTGAACACGGATGCCTCCCCGCGAACAGTTCGTACATCGTGATGCCGAACGAAAAAATGTCCGAACGCGTGTCCAATTTCGCCCGCTTGTTGACCAATTGTTCCGGGGGCATATAGGCGCGCGTACCGCCGCCCTCGCGCATCCATCGCGTCCGCCAGCTCGCGTTCGATTTCGACAACCCGAAATCGAAAATCTTCACGTGTTGGTGGTCGCGCGTCAACATGAAATTGCCGGGCTTGATGTCCCGATGCACTATCCCATTTTGGTGTAGGAAGTCGATTCCCGAACAAAGCCGCTCCATGACGTAAATCATGTCGCGCAACGGAAGATCGCGGTCCTTGATGTGCTTGCGCAAATCAAACCCGTCCACGTACTCCATGATGAGACAACGGCGAAGGTGCTCGGCGCTGTCCATCACCTCGATGATTTCTTTGTGGTAACGCACAATGGCGTCGTGCTTGAGCTGTGCCGCGATCAAAATTTCCCGCCCGAGGTGATCGCGTTTGCGGCGCTTCCGATCGAGATCGTAGCGGCGATCCAATACTTTGATGGCGACGGTGCGGTCGCGCTCGCGATCGATCGCCTTATACACGGTCCCCATGCCGCCCGTGCCGATAGGCTTGATGATTTCGTAGCGATCGACGTGCGTAAGCTCGAGCTGGTTGTCGTCCGCCGTACCGGCGCCCAACTTCGTCTCGTCGACCCCTACGCCGTCGGTCTGCTTCCTACGTCGTAAACCAAACATCGACAGTGACCATGATAGACGCATCGGGACACCCTGCTACTGCGCCCGAACCGCCCTCCCCCGAGAGGATTTTCCCGTGTAACCCAATACATGCTACGACTTGAAATTCCCAGCGCCCGTCGGCACCGGGACCTCTTTAAGTATATCACGCAGCACGCTTTCCTGTGTAACCCGCCGAAGCCGGCTCTCCGGATTCAGGATCAGCCGGTGTTCCAGGACCGGTTGGGCCAACAGCTTGATATCGTCCGGTATCACGTAACCTCGCCCCTGCACCGCCGCGTACGCCTGCGATGCACGGAACAGCGCCATCGAGGCCCGCGGACTCGCCCCCAACGCCAAGTGCGTCGAGTCCCGTGTCCGATGCACAATTCGCAGCAGATACTCCCGCACCTTCTCGTGTACGAACACTTCCCGCACCGTCGCCTGCATCCGCAAAATCGTCTCCGCGTCCGTCACCGCCTTCACCGAGTCGATTGGGTGCTGCAAACGCGTCTTCTCCAACAGGTCCGCCTCGTTCATGATGTTCGGATATCCCACCGATAGCTTGATCATGAACCGGTCCAACTGCGCCTCCGGCAACGGAAACGTCCCCTCATGCTCCACCGGGTTCTGCGTCGCAAACACGATGAACGGCTTCACCAATGTCCGCGTCACCCCGTCCACCGACACCTGCCCCTCCGCCATCGCCTCCAACAACGCCGACTGAGTCCGAGGCGTCGCCCGGTTAATTTCATCCGCCACAATAATCTGCGCGAAGATCGGCCCCGGCCTGAATTCAAACTCCTGCGTCTTCTGGTTGAAGATTGAAACGCCCGTCACATCCGTCGGCAGCAGATCCGGTGTGCATTGAATACGCGTGAACGAGCACCCGCTGGCGATAGCGAGCGTTCGCACCAGCATCGTCTTCGCGACCCCCGGCACGTCCTCCAATAACACGTGCCCCCCGCCAAGCATCGCCGATAACGCCATCTTGATGACCTCGGTCTTTCCGAGAATGACCTGCTCGACCGCGCCAACGACTTCTTTGATAACAGGACGGAATGTGCTCATAAGCAGAAATCAGAGATCGATCCCCTCTCTCCAAAACCAAGACGAGCGATGATACCCGCGCCGCCGGAATCAGGCAACCGAAGGGGATCAGGCGAAGGGGAGGGCGAGGCTCCCGCCGAGCCGAGGACAATTCTCAGGCGCTATTGCGGAATTTCGGGGCCGGTGATAAGCTATTCAAAAGCATTTCAAGGGCGCTCCCAGGGCGTCCAAAGGAGGCAAAATGAAGTACCCCCCGTTCCTCCTCACTTCTCTCATCTCGCTCGCGCCACTTTGTTCCTTCGCCGACTCCATCATCATCGCCGGGCAACGCTTCGACGAAGTCCTCGTCCGCGAAACGCCCCGCGCCTACTACGTGCAATTCCCACACACCGGCGAAGTGCGAGTCGCCCAGAAATCGGAAGTGCCGGCCAAAGACATTGCGCTCACCTCGGATGCGGCAGCGCGTGCGTCGCTCGTGGCAAAATGGGAA